>NZ_CALPDC010000006.1:0-96132 GCF_943193165.1 Weizmannia agrestimuris | reverse complement strand
CCAGATCTCGTATGCCGTTTCTGTACGACAGTCCGGCTGAAGCAGGGCATCTGCTTTTTTACGCCGAAATCGCGCAGGTAAGGACATTTGGGGGAGGGCCATAAAAAAGAAGCCGCATTAAAAAGCCGCTCCCTGGAATACATGCCATAATTTTGGAAGAAATACGATGCAGCCGATAATGGCCGCAAGCACGGCCCACATCAGGACTGCTGCCGCCGCTGCGTCTTTCGCAAGCTTGGCAAGCGGGTGGTATTTCTGCCCGACAGTCAGGTCAACCGCCCGCTCAATTGCTGTGTTCATCAGCTCCATTGCGATCACGCCGAAAATGGAAATTAAAATGGCGATCCATTCTGTTTTGGAAAGGGAGAAGAAAAAGCCGAGCAAACAAGCGCAAAACGCCGCCAGAAGATGAAAACGGAAATTCCGTTCCTGCCGGATGGTTGCAAACAGTCCTTCCACAGCCGGCCGGAAAGGGGTGCGGTATTTCGGGATTTTTTTATCGTTTAAGTCCATAGCGATCGAGGATCTCGTTTTGGCGCCCGAACATTTCCGTTTCATCTTCTTTTGTCATATGGTCATAGCCGAGCAGGTGAAGAAATCCGTGAACCGCCAAAAAGCCGAGTTCCCTTTCAAACGAGTGCCCGTACTCTTCGGCCTGCTCCCTTGCCCGCGGCACGGAAATAATGATATCCCCGAGTACGCGCGGTATTTCTGCACCAGTAATTTCGATCTCCCCTTCCCCCATTTCTTCAAGCGCGAACGAAATGACATCGGTCGGCTGGTCTTTGCCGCGGTAATCGCGGTTGATTTCGCGGATCCCTTCATTATCCGTAAACGTTACCGACAACTCGGTGCCGTCCTCCACCCCTTCCTGACGGGCAGCATAATCGAGCAATGTCCGGACAAGCTCGAGATGCTCCGCTTCAAGCTCATTTGTTTCATCCATCATATCGAGTGATAATGTCATGTCAGCCATCCTTTTTCTTATTTTTACGGGATCCTTATTTCGGATACTGGATCCTTGAATGAAAGATGCCGTTAAGCGTCTCGCAAAGCGTGCGTTTAACGGTCTCCAGTTCTTTCAAAGTAATGTCACATTCATTAAATTGCCCATCCATGATCCGCCCTTGCACAATATTGCCGACTAAATTTTGAATATCATCGGGCGTCGGATGGTTCATGGACCGGACAGCCGCTTCCACGCTGTCCGCAATATTGATGACAGCCGCTTCTTTCGTCTGCGGCTTTGGACCTGGGTAACGGAACGCTTCTTCTTTTACATCCGGGTTTTGCGCTTTTGCCTTATGGTAAAAATACTGCAGCAAAGTCGTGCCGTGATGTTGTTCGGCAATATCCGAAAAGGCTTTCGGCAGCTTATATTTTTTCAATGTTTCCGACCCGTCTTTCGCATGGGCAATAATAATGTCCCTGCTTGTTTCAGGCGAAAGGCGGTCATGCGGATTCGGGACGTTCAGCTGGTTTTCGATAAAAAATGCGGGCCGTTTTGTTTTCCCGATATCATGATAATAACTGCCGACCCTGGCAAGGAGGCCGTTCGCCCCGATCGCTTCACAAGCCGCTTCGGCAAGATTGGCAACCATCAGGCTATGGTGATACGTGCCCGGTGCTTCCGTTAAAATCTTTTTCAAAAGCGGGTGGTTCGGATTGGACAGCTCCACAAGGCGGATCGGCGACAAAATGCCGAACGCTGCTTCAAAAAACGGCTGCAGCCCCATCACGAACACAGCGGACAAAATGCCGGAAAGAAACGCAAATAAAAGGGTATATAAAAAGTCCGCTTTTACGATTTGGCCGGCATTCAAAAAATAGATGACACAGACGGCAAGCACATTCAATAGCGCTGCAAAAATCCCGGTTTGAAACAACCGGGTGCGCTCCGGCCGTTTCGGTAAAAGCAAAATGCCCCCTGTCCCTGTAATAAGCGCGTATACAACCATCTCGGCGTTAAATGTATCTGCAATGTCGCCATGAAATTCGATGCTCGCACAAGCGGCAAGCAGGGCTGAAAGCAAAAATGCGGAACGGTCCCTGAGCAAAATCCGAGCGAGCAGCGGCGCCATTGCGGCCGGATAAGCGTATTCGATACCCGGAATCTCAAGATGGGTTAAAATACCCGCCAGCTTCATCAATGCCAGGGCAATGACAAGAATCAGCCCGGCCATGACAAGCCGGTTTTGCTTTTCTTCTTCCGTTGCGCGCATCCGGCTCGTATAGAGGTACAAAACGCCAGATGCAAAAAAGGCAAATAAAGCCAATCCGATATACGGCTTAACCGATCCGCTGCTTTTTAACAGCCCGAGCAGCTGGAGTTCGCGGTAAGTTTCCCGGTCGATCAGATGCCCTTCCTGGACGATAACCTGTCCCTGCAGGATTTTCACCGGTTCAACGTTATCCCTCGCCTGCTGCCTTCTTTTTTCCGTCAGCTTTGCATCGTACACATAATTGGGCACGATCGCATATTGACCAAGCTCGGACGCAGCATTCCGGATACCCGCTTTTAACCCCGACCTTTCGATTTGCGAGGCCACCCGGCTTTTGGCTTCAGCCGCATTGTTTTCTGTCACTTTTTGGCTAAGTGCCTCATTGACATTCGTTTCGACAATGTTTCTTGCCGCTTTCAATTCATCCGGGGTAGCGGACAAAAGCGCGCGAAAACTTGTGTCGGAAATCGAACCGGTCACATTGCCGGACACATTTTCAGACAATATTTCCTTCAATTTTGCCAGCTTCTCTTCCTGCAGCCCGCTGCTGTTTTTTCCGCCGTGTTTTTTATTTTTATATTCCGCGTTCACTTCTTCTGCAACGTCAAAAATCGAATCCATCAGCGAAACCCGGTTTTGTGCCAGGCCGCTGTCAAACGTATAGACTTTCGCAACACTGGCGGCCGCCAGCTGTTTTTCTTCTTTTGTTTTTTCATCATCGACGATCGTTTTTGGAGAACGGATCGTATTGTTCGCAACTGAAAACAACTTAATATCATACGTCTGTGGCCTGATGTTCGGATAAAAAATGCCGAATAAAATAAGGGCCAGTAAAAACAGGATCACGAATGTAAACCATTTAAAGCTTAACATCATCCGCAACCTGCCCATTTGCCCGGGAATTTTCATTTGCTTTTCGTACACCGCCTTTTGCAATCGCTCTTAACGGTACCATCATATCAGTTTTCTGGAAAAAATGCATGGCAAAACAACCCGGGTGCCACGGCCCGGGTTATGCGTTTTGATAAGCTTCGATAATTTTCGCAACAAGCGGGTGGCGAACGACATCACTTTCTTCCAGATAGACGAATGAAATGCCGCGGACTTTCTCCAGTACTCTTTCAGCCGTCAAAAGGCCGGATTCCGCGCCTTTTGGCAGGTCAATCTGCGTTCTGTCCCCTGTAATCACCATTTTAGAGTGAAAACCGAGGCGCGTTAGAAACATTTTCATTTGTGCCTGTGTCGTATTCTGCGCTTCATCGAGAATGACAAACGCATCATCAAGCGTGCGCCCGCGCATATAGGCAAGCGGGGCAATTTCGATTGTTTCCCTTTCAATCAGGCGCTGTGTATGCTCCGCGCCGAGCACATCGTTTAATGCATCATAGAGCGGGCGCAAATACGGATCGACTTTTTCCTTCAAATCCCCCGGCAAAAACCCGAGGCTTTCCCCCGCTTCAACAGCCGGGCGGGTTAAAATAATCCGTTTTACTTCGCCATTTTTTAAAGCATTTACCGCCATGACAACGGCCAAATACGTTTTTCCCGTTCCGGCCGGGCCGATGCCGAACACAAGGTCATGATGGCGGATTGCCTGGATATAGTCGCGCTGCCCGAATGTCTTGATCCGGATCGCTTTCCCTTTCGCATTCCGGGCAATTTCTTCTTCGTACAGGCTTGCCAAATATTCAAGATGGCCCTTTTTTTCCATTTCGACAGCGTAAAGCACATCGCGCCCGCTGATCGGGATGCCTTTTTTAATCAAACCAAGCAGTTCGGACATGACGGCGATCACCCTTTGTGCCGCATCTTCTTTGCCGCTTGCCTGGATCGTTTCGCCGCGGGTGAGGATGTGGACCCCGTAGGCATCCTCAAGCATTTTCAAATGATGGTCGGAAATGCCGAATAAAAGCACTGCTTCGTTTGTATTCTCCAATTGAAGTTTTGCCGTACTTTCTTCTGTCATTCTAAGTCTCCTTGAGCAATTGGTTTTGCGATTGCGATATTTTCTACTACTTCATAATAAATCATCATTTTTAATGTACCATTGCGGACATGTTCTTGCAAAACATATTCATCCGTAACGGTTGCTTCTTTTGGCAGTTTTTTGTGCAAATCCTGCCTTGCTAATTTTTTTGCTTCTGCTTCGGCCTCTTTTTTGGTATAATTTCTGTCCCGCTCTTCTTTCTCACGGACCGTTTCCCTGATAAAGCGGATCGGCAATGTCCATTTTAAAAACTTGACTTTTTCTGCTTCTTCCGATGTCCGGTACTGTTTAAAACGGGGGTTCCGGAAGCCCCATACGTGCAGCTTCATCGACCCGATTCCAATATAATATTTTTGGGCTGCATTGCCGGTGTAGACTTGAAAACGAGAGGAAAGCGGAAGTTCAACCGCCGTTTTATACCACGTTTTTCCGTATACTTTCCCTTTGGCTGCCACAGGGTATTTTTCTTTATCATTCCCAATGACACCGGAAACAAGCAGCTGGCCTTTTTTCACATACTGGTTAATTTTTACAACCGGCTTACCTTTTTCAACAAACATATTTTCCACCACTGCTTTCTGTGAAGCGACAAGATGCTGTGGGCCCGGATGTTTCACCGGTTCCGGCATGTTTTTCTCCACAACGGTAAAATGATAGGTTGTCCCGCGCAGCTCCACGCCGACCCATGTCACGTCCGGAAGATTGTTTGTCAGCTTGCGCTGGATGGTTTCAATATCATCGAGAAAAAACTGTGAATGCCCTGTTTGAATACCCAGTTTGTCCAATTGTTTGCGGATTTCGTGCTCGGTTTTTGGTGTTGCACCTTTGATCTCCACGCCCCAAACCATGTTGGAAAGCACCGTGATCACGGCAAGAAAGAGAAAAAAACCGAACAGGAATCCGGCGTTTTTCAGCGTCCTTTTCCATAAAAAAGGAACGCCGCGCCCCCTTAAAAAGCGGACATGCAAATCTTGTCCCCTTACTGCTTTTCTGAGCTGGTGAATGTCTGAAAGGCGCAATTCGAACGTGACGGCCATAGTGCCCTGCCGCCTGACATTCCAAACAGCGAGGCCGGCCCTTGTCAGCTGGTTGATAAAACGTTCGATCCCTTTTCCCTCAATTTTTACAGCCACCGACCCCTGTAAAAAAGTTACCCAATGATTTTTCAACCATAGCCACCCCTATCCGTTCAAATACAACACTTCATCTATTTTGCCTTCCAGTAAAATTTCTTCGGGCAAGATCGTTTTGATGACAAAAGACCGGCCTTTGATTAACAGCTGCCCGTTTTTTAAAAGCAGCCGGACTTCTTTATCGGAAAAAGTCAAAAGGCCGCGGTGGTTCTCAACATAAATATGGATTTGACCGATCATCGTGATTCTCGGAAGGTCCATCATGACATCCTGCGGAAGGTCCATTTTTTGTGACATCCAGTTTTGCAAATGCTGCCGCCATTTTTTTGCCATAAAAAGAACCCCCTTTCATCTCATATTTATGAAACAAAAAAGGGGTTCATCACTTTATTTGCAGTTTTTTTGTCCGAAACGTCCAGGGCCGTTTGGAAACCCTCGTTTCCTGCTCAAGGATACGGCAAAGAGGCGCAAAAAACATAGCGAAAAGCCGGAAATCATAATGATTTCCGGCTTATATGAGAAAGGTCAGGATAATTGCTGCTGCACAATATTTCTCACAACCGTACCGTCAGCTCTGCCTTTTACTTTTGGCATGACGGCTCCCATGACTTTTCCGAAATCAGCTTTTGACCCGGCATGCACTTCTTCAATGGTCTGCCGGACAATTTCACGCACTTCGTCTTCAGAAAGCTGCTCCGGCAAATATGCGTTCACATATGCCAATTCGTTTTGGACTTTTTCAACAAGGTCACTGCGACCTGCATTTTTAAATTCTTGGAGGGAGTCTTTCCGTTGCTTTACTTCGCGAGAAAGGACTGTTAACTCTTCATCATTCGTCAAACCGTCTTTTCCGAGCCTGATCGCTTCGTTTTGAACAGCTGCCTTAAGCATACGAATTACGGAGAGTCTTTCTTTATCTTTGTTCTTCATCGCTTGCTTCATATCGCTATTTAAACGCTCGAGAAGACTCATCATTCCACCCTCTCTTACCACTTACGTTTTTTAGCAGCTTTTCTAGCAGCTTCTGATTTCTTTTTGCGTCTTACGCTTGGTTTTTCGTAAAATTCGCGCTTTCTATATTCCTGTAAAGTTCCGGTTTTCGAAACAGTACGTTTAAAGCGGCGAAGCGCATCATCAAGCGACTCGTTTTTTCGAACGACAGTTTTAGACATTTCTTTCCCTCCCTCCGAACACAAACGGTTACATGTCAGGTTGAGCAACCCGTGCACTTTATTATTATATAATATCCTCCATAACCGGTCAACATTTGCGCCTTGTCTTTCGTGATTTGGCTTTTGCTTATTTGCCCCGCCTGTTCCTCCTTTTGGTATAATAGAGATCAAAGATGGATGGATACGATTGGAGGGAGACGATGAATCAACAGGAGACGCTACATATCATTGTTTCAGGAAGGGTGCAGGGCGTCGGCTTCCGCTACCAAACCCAATTTTTGGCAAAACAATACAATATATGCGGGTGGGTCCGCAACAAAGACGATGGCACTGTCGAAGTGATGGCGCAAGGCGAGAAAAAAGAGATGGAACAATTTATCCGCGGGCTGAAAAAAGGGCCGTCGCGCTTTGCAAAAGTAACCGGAATGGATATTGACTATTTACAGCAACAAGAACAGTACCGTGATTTTCGTGTGTTGTATTAAATGAATTCCCAAATAAAAAGGCAAATGAATTCCCAAATAAAAAGGCATGTTCCTTCTCCCCTTTCCATATGATCATACGGGGGGAAGGACATGCTTTATTTACTTTCATTTCTTTTGTTAACGGTGACGTTTTTATTCGGTATTCACCGGCTGCGGACCGGGCTGTTTGCCTTATCCGGCGGCCATGCCGGAAACATGCTGAAAAAACTGGCAGGCCGGCCGCTGTCCGCGATGCTGTTCGGGATGGTTTTGACGGCGCTTTTACAAAGCAGCTCCGCCGTGATGGTCATCACTGTCGGGCTCGTTTCTGCCGGAATGCTGACGTTTTCGCAATCGATCGGAATCATTTTGGGCACGAATATTGGCACGACTTTCACACTTGAATTGCTGACATTTGACTTCTCCTCTTTGAGCCTGCCTTTTTTGGGGGCAGGGGCAGTTTTCTATTTTTTCGGAAAAGGCCGCGTCAAAAGTGCCGGGATGATTCTGTTCGGCCTCTCGCTTGTGTTCGGGGCGATGCGCGGATTTGAGCAGCTTGCCGTGCCGGTATCAAAAACCGCTTTTGTCCAGCATTTGTTTACCGTTTTAAATACCCACCTCTTGTCCGCTTTCTTACTCGGAATCTTGCTTTCTGCAGCGATCCAGTCTAGCACCGTGACGATCGGGATGGCGATGGGTTTTCTTGCAGCCGGGGTATTCCCGCTTGAAACCGGGATTAGCATCATGCTCGGGGCCAATATTGGGACATGTATCACCGGTCTTCTGGCAAGCATCGGGGCCGGAGAGGAAGCAAGGCTGACGGCATTTACCCATGTCTGGCTGAATGCCGGAGGGGCGCTTGTGTTTTTGCCTTTCCTCCATGTGCTCGCGGACACCTGCCGGATGCTGTCGGCTAATCCGGAACAGCAGCTTGCCCATGCAAGCCTATTGTTTAATCTTCTATCCTCACTGGCTGTTTTGCCCTTTTCCGAAAGATTTGGCCGGTTTATCATCGCTTTTCATGGAAAAAAATAAACAACCGGGCCCAAAGCCCGGTTGTTTTTGCCATATGCTTTAAAGGATGGGCATTTTATCCGAAAGCTGCCCCGGCCTCTTAAACGCCATTCTGTTTGTGGGGGGCTGCCTTTATATCGGGCACGCCTTTTCGGGCAAACAGGCCCATCTTGTTTTTCGTTACATGGCTTCGTTTACGGCCGGCATGACATCGTCCATCACTCTGACGAACTGTGCTTCATTATAAGGATACCCGGCTTTTGTAATTTTCACTTTGACGAGTTTTCCAACCATATCCGGGGTGGCCGGGAAAACGACTTTCAGGTAATTATCTGTATAGCCTTCGTACAGCCCGCTTTCCGGATCTTCTTTGAACGGCTCTTCCGGAATGACTTCAAGCACCTCGTTTTCAAATTGGGATGCATATTCTTTTGCCAGCTGGTCGCTTAATGCAATCATGCGATGGACACGTTCATTTTTGATTTCTTCATCAATCTGGTCCTTCATTCTGGCAGCAGGCGTGCCTGTCCTAGGCGAGTACGGGAAAACATGGAGTTCCGCAAACCGGTGTTCTTTTATGAAATTGTATGTTTCCATAAACTCTTCTTCCGTTTCACCCGGGAAGCCGACGATGACATCAGAAGTCAGTGCAAGACCCGGCAATGCTTCTTTCAATTTGGTAATCCGTTCCGCGAACTGGTCCATCGTATATTTTCGGCGCATTCTTTTCAGCACCGTGTCAGAACCGGACTGGATCGGAACATGCATATGGCGGACAACGACTTTCGAATGTTTAATCACGTCAATCACTTCATCCGTCAGCTGGCTGGCTTCAATGGACGAAATGCGGACGCGTTTCAGCCCCTGCACTTTTTCCTCCAGGTCCTTTAGCAGCATTGCAAGATTGTAATCTTTTAAGTCCTGGCCGTAGCCGCCCGTATGAATGCCGGTTAAAACCAGTTCTTTATAGCCTGCATTGACAAGCTTTTGGGCTTGCGCGATGACCTTTTCGGGATCTCTTGACCGCATCAGGCCGCGTGCCCACGGGATGATGCAAAATGTGCAGAAATTGTTGCAGCCTTCCTGGATTTTCAAGGAAGCCCGGTGCCGGTCGGTAAAATACGGCACTTCCATTTCTTCATACACACGGTTTTTCATAATATTTTTCACAGCATTGACCGGTTTGCGCTCTTTCAGGTACTGTTCAATATACCCAAGCATTTTGGTGCGGTCCTGTGTGCCGACAACGACATCGACACCGGGAATTTCGAGGATCTCGCCCGGCGATGTTTGCGCATAACAGCCGGTCACACAAACGACGGCGTCCGGGTTTTGCCGGACTGCCCGGCGGATGACCTGGCGGCTCTTTTTGTCTCCTGTATTGGTGACCGTGCAGGTATTGATCACGTAGACATCGGCATTCGTTTCAAAGTCGGTTCTTTCATAGCCCGCTTTTTTAAACAGCTGCCACATGGCTTCCGTCTCATAATGGTTCACTTTGCATCCTAATGTATGGAATGCTACGGTTGACATCCTCTTCACCTCATTAATTCAAAATGGTAACTTATGGCAGAAAGTACATATAACGGCGCCGTCTCCGCCCGCAAAATGCGCGGGCCTAAGCCGCAGGATACAAATCCGGCTGCTTCAAGCTTTTTGATTTCATCAAGGGACAGGCCCCCTTCCGGCCCGAAAACGGCCAGTACATTGCCGCCTTCCGACATGTTTGACAACATTTCCGCAAACCGGTGCTGTTCCCCTTCTTTTGCATTTTCTTCAAAAGCAACCAGCTTATATTGATATGTATGGCTTTCTTCGATCAGCTGCTGGAAAGAAACAGGGGGGCTGACTTTAGGCAAGTGGCTGCGGTGCGACTGTTCTGCGGCTTCCCGGGCAATCTTTTGCCAGCGTTCGCGTTTTTTTGCTTCTTTCTTTGTGTCCCATTTTACAACGGATCTTTCTGCAAGGAAAGGCAAAAATTGAAAGGCGCCGAGCTCTGTTCCCTTTTGGATGATCCATTCCAGTTTATCCGCTTTCGGGAGTCCGCATGATACCGTCACATGGACCGGAAGCTCTTTTACAGCGGTTTCCCATCCGGTAATCCGGGCCACAACGGCATCACCTGTAATCTCCCCGATTTCACAAATGCACACCTTTTCATCTGAAAATACACCATAGAAGCGGCTTCCGACGGACATTCTCATGACGCGCGCGATATGATGGTAATTTTCGCCACTCAGGCGGATTTCCTGCTCACCGCGATACGGCCGATCCAAAAAATAACGCTGCATGGTCAATCACCCGCGCTTTGCGATGAGCGCAACCCAGTCTTCCATGACCATCGTTTCTTCAATGATGAAGCCGGCAGAAGTGAGTGCGTCCACGACAAGGTCCTTTTTTTGCCGGATAATTCCGGAAGCAATAAAATGGCCGCCCGGTTTGACATGTCCGAATGCGTCTTCAGCAAAACGGGCGATCACTTCAGCAAGAATATTGGCCACCATCACATCGGCTTGTTCGTTTACGCCCTTCAACAGATCATTTTGTTTGACGGTTACCCGGTTTTGGACTTTATTGAGTTTCACATTGAGCGTAGCCGCCCGAACCGCCACCTCGTCCAGATCAAGTGCAAGCACCCGCTCTGCTCCAAGCATGGCGCTGGCAATGCTTAACACGCCGGAACCGGTGCCGACATCCATCACCGAGTCGCCCGGTTTTACCGTTCGTTCCAATGCCTGAATGCACATGACCGTGGTCGGATGGGTGCCGGTGCCGAACGCCATGCCGGGGTCCAGTTCAATGATCAGCTCATCGCTTGATACCGGCTCATAATTTTCCCACGTCGGCACAATCGTAAATTTTTCGGATATTTTCACGGGATTGTAGTATTTTTTCCATGCCGTTGCCCATTCTTCTTCATGCACTTCGCTGATCGTCACCTTGTTCGGGCCGATATCAATATCAAAAGTGGTCAGATTGGTAATCGCCTGTTTAATTTCCTCGACAGTTTCACCTAAAAAGCTGTTCACAGGCAGATAGGCTTTAATGATGACCCCTTCTTCCGGAAAATCGTCCGGATCCAGTTCATAAATTTCACCGTACTGGTCGTCGTGCTCTTTCAGCAGCTCATCCGAGTCCTCGATCACAATCCCGCCGGCGCCCGCTTCATATAAAATATTCGAAATCGGCTCCACCGCTTCATTCGTGGTGTGAATCATAATTTCCGACCATTTCATGAACGCCTCACTCCATTCCTGTTTAGTCCCCTTTAAATGCCCGTTTCATTTTGTCAAAAAAATTGCTGCTTTGTTCATCCGGGACCTCTCCGCTCACTTCGGCGAATTCACGCAATAGTTGTTTTTGCCGTTCGGTGAGCTTCGTCGGGGTTACAATTCTCGTGATGACATGCTGGTCGCCGGTGCCGTGCCCATGGACGTTTGGCACGCCTTTCCCGCGCAGCCTGAATTTCGTGCCGGATTGTGTGCCGGCCGGAATTTTTAATTTAACTTTCCCGTGCAACGTCGGCACTTCGATTTCGTCGCCTAAAGCAGCCTGGGTAAAAGCAATCGGGATTTCGCAGTAGATGTCATCGCCGTCCCGTTCGAACAGTTCATGCGGCCGGACATGGAAAATAATGTACAGGTCACCGGCCGGTCCGCCGTTTATACCCGGTTCGCCCTGGCCTGCAACGCGGAGCTGCTGCCCGTCGTCGATGCCGGCCGGAATTTTGACATGAATTTTGCGGCGCTTTTTCACTTTTCCGGTACCACCGCAAGTTTTGCATTTGTCTGTAATGATCTTGCCTGTACCGCCGCAGTAATGGCATACCCTGCGGTTCACAATCCGGCCGAACGGTGTTGATTGCTCGGTATTGAGCTGGCCGGTTCCGTGGCAGTGCGGGCATTCTTTCGGATGCGTTCCCGGTTTTGCCCCGGTTCCGTGGCAGGTGTCACAAGTTTCCTCGCGCGGAATCCGGATGTCCGTCTCTTTCCCGAAAACCGCTTCCTCAAATTCAAGCGTCATCGTATATTGCAAATCAGCCCCCTGCCTTGGCGCATTCGGGTCATTTCTTCTGCCGCCGCCAAAGAAAGTGCTGAAAATATCTTCAAAACCAAAACTGTCAAAATCCGAGCTGCTGAATCCGCCAAAACCGTTTCCGCCCCCGAAGCCCTGGTTCGGCCCTGCATGCCCGAACTGGTCATATTGAGCGCGTTTCTGGTCATCGCTCAACACTTCGTACGCTTCCTGGATTTCCTTGAATTTTTCTGCAGCATCAGGCGCTTTGTTAATATCCGGGTGGTATTTTTTGGAAAGCTTGCGGTACGCTTTTTTTATCTCGTCTTTCGATGCATCTTTCGCGACGCCCAACACTTCATAGTAATCCCGTTTACTCATTTCTTCTCACTCCCGAAACGTTCACATAAAGGTAATTGTAGCATTTGCATAAGAAAAAAGTCAAAGCCGAGAATAGACCAGACTTTGACTTTTTTCCTGACTCATTGAAAAATGGCCATATTGTTTTATCGTTATTTTTTATTATCATCGACTTCTTCAAAATCAGCGTCGACAACATTGTCATCTTTTTTTCCGTCTCCCCCGGCATCCGTGTTTTGCTGCTGTTGTGCCGCCTGCTGATACAGTTTGACGGACAAGTCTTGGACGATTTCCTGCAGCGCATCTTTTTTCTGCCTGATTTCATTGAGATCGTTCTTCTCAATGGCCGCTTTTAATTCGTCTTTTGCTTTTTCGGCTTTGGAAATTTCAGATGCGTCCACTTTTCCTTCCAGTTCTTTTAATGTTTTTTCAGCAGTGAATACAAGCTGGTCGGCTTCATTGCGGAGTTCCGCTTCTTCTTTGCGCTTCTTGTCTTTTTCTGCGTTCGCTTCCGCTTCTTTTACCATCCGTTCGATTTCTTCATCGGACAAAGTGGTGGACGATTTGATCGTAATCTTTTGTTGTTTGCCGGTGCCAAGGTCTTTTGCGCTGACATTGACAATCCCGTTTTTATCAATATCAAACGTAACTTCGATTTGCGGAATGCCGCGCGGTGCCGGCGGAATATCGGTCAATTGGAAACGGCCGAGCGTTTTGTTGTCGGCAGCCATCGGGCGTTCGCCCTGCAGGACATGAATGTCAACGGCTGTCTGGTTATCCGCTGCAGTTGAAAAGATTTGCGATTTTGAAGTCGGGATCGTTGTGTTGCGCTCAATCAGTTTCGTGAACACGCCGCCCATTGTTTCAATTCCGAGCGACAGCGGCGTAACGTCGAGAAGCACGACGTCTTTCACATCCCCGGTCAATACGCCGCCCTGGATTGCGGCACCCATCGCCACGACTTCATCCGGGTTGACACCTTTATGCGGTTCTTTCCCGATTTCTTTGCGGATCGCTTCCTGAACGGCCGGAATCCGGGTCGAGCCACCGACTAAGATGACTTTATCGATGTCATTCGCCGTGAGCCCTGCATCCTGCAACGCCTGGCGTGTCGGGCCCATTGTCCGTTCAACAAGGTCTGCCGTCAGTTCGTCGAATTTCGCACGGGTTAACGTCATTTCCAGGTGGAGCGGGCCTGATTCCCCTGCTGTAATAAACGGCAGGGAGATTTGGGTGGAAGTGACCCCTGACAAATCTTTTTTCGCTTTTTCAGCCGCATCTTTTAAACGCTGGAGCGCCATTTTGTCTTTCGACAGGTCGATGCCGTGTTCTTTCTTAAATTCACTGACAAGGTAATCGATGATCGCCTGGTCGAAGTCGTCGCCGCCGAGATGGTTGTCACCGGCTGTCGCGTGCACTTCAAAGACGCCGTCGCCGAGTTCAAGGATGGAAACATCAAATGTACCACCGCCAAGGTCAAATACAAGGATGGTCTGGTCTTCATCCGTTTTATCAAGGCCGTATGCCAGCGCTGCGGCAGTCGGTTCGTTGATAATCCGTTCGACTTCAAGCCCGGCAATTTTCCCGGCGTCTTTCGTTGCTTGGCGCTGGGCATCATTGAAATAAGCAGGGACCGTAATGACCGCTTTTTCGACTTTTTCGCCCAGATAATCTTCCGCATACGATTTCAAGTATTGCAGAATCATGGCGGAAATTTCCTGTGGCGTATATTCTTTTCCTTCCGCCGTGACTTTGTGTGTCGTGCCCATATGGCGTTTGATCGAGATAATCGTATTCGGATTTGTGATCGCCTGGCGTTTGGCGACTTCCCCTACCTGGCGTTCCCCGTTTTTAAAAGCGACAACAGACGGTGTTGTCCTGCCTCCTTCCGGGTTCGGAATGACTTTCGGTTCGCCGCCTTCCAAAACTGCGACACATGAGTTCGTCGTACCTAAGTCAATGCCGATAATTTTGCTCATGATAATGCCTCCCTTAAAAATTATGTAAAGCGCGTTACTCGTTCACTTTCACCATGGACGGGCGGATCACCCTGTCTTTTAAAATGTACCCTTTTTGGAATTCCTCGATCACAACATTGGACGCAGTGCCTTCTTCCTGCCCCTGCATGATCGCCTGGTGATAGTGCGGGTCGAATTCTTTCCCGAGTGCTTCAATCGGTTCTGCGCCTTCTTTTTTCAGCGCCTCCAAAATGCTGCGGTAGACCATTTCCATCCCGTCCAGCAACTGGGCCGTATGTTCATTTTTTTCAGCCATGGACAGTGCGCGTTCAAAATTGTCAAGCGCCGGCAGCAGGTTCACAATCAGATCCTGTGCCCTGTATTTCTCGGCTGCTTCGCGGTCCAGATTTACGCGGCGCCTGTAATTGTCAAAATCTGCGCGCAGGCGGAGATAACGGTTTTCAGCCTGATCGAGCTCATTCCGCAATTTCTCAATCTCCTCTTTAGCTTTATTCAGTTCTTCAGCGGCATTTTCGGTTTCAGGCTTCTCCGCCTTTTCCGCTCCATTACCTTCGCCCTCTGGCGGCGCCTGCTGATTTTCCGTATCTTTTTCTTCCGCAAAAACGGATTCAATTTGTCCTTCTTTCACTTCATCCGAAGCCCGTTTTTGTTCGTCTTTCACTTCTTCTGAAGCACGTTTGTTTTGTTCGTCTGCCATGAGCGTTCACCCCCTTTAAAATGAGACGGGCATAAAAAAGTCCAGTAAGAAAGGACTTAAAGCATGTGCTTTTGCGCTTTAAGCCTCCCTACCCAATATGCCCGTATTGCCTATCCGTCATACAGTTTCGTCAAGGCGTTGGTCATATCATTACTCAAGAAATCCACTATGCTGATGACGCGTGAATATTCCATGCGCGTAGGGCCCAAAATTGCAATTTTGCCGACCGGCTGGTTACCGATCGAATAGGTGGCTGTAATCATACTGCAATCTGCCATCTCGGAAATCTGGTTTTCTTTCCCGATTTTTACGTGAATGCCGCTCGGCACGCGTTTGACCAGGTCATAAAAACTGTCTTCCCGTTCTATCATATCAAGAAGGGGACGGACTTTCTCAAGGTCATGGAACTCCGGCTGGTTCAAAATATTGGCTTTCCCGCCGACAAAAATTTTATCATGCCGGTTTTCGTTGAACATGCTGATTACGGTCTTCAGGATCGATTCATAGTTTTCAGTATGGCTGCGCAAAATGTCAGCGACTTCTTTATATATTTTATCCCTTAAATCCGGAATCGGCACATTGGCCAGCCGCTCGTTAAAAATATTGACCATTTTTTCAAGTTCGCCCGGGCGGAATCCTTCCGGCAGCGAAATCGTCTTGTTCTCCACGCGGCCGGTATCGGTAATCATAATGGCAACCGCCGTTTTTTCATTCAGCGGGACGATCTGCATATTTTTCAGTTTCGTATCTTTGACTTCCGGGCCAAGCAGAATCGCCGTGTAGTTCGTCATTTCGGAAAGGATTTGGGCAGACTTTTTCACAAGCTCTTCCATTTCGTCTATTTTTTCGGCAAAAATCGAATGAAGCTGCGATATGTCTGCCGGTCCCAGTTTTTGTGGCGACAGAAGATGATCGACGTAATAACGGTACCCTTTTTCAGAAGGTACCCTGCCGGATGACGTATGTGTTTTTTCAATAAACCCAAGTTCCTCAAGATCTGCCATTTCATTCCGGATCGTAGCGGAACTGAAGGAAATGCCGTTTTTCTTGGAAAGCGTCCTGGAACCTACCGGCTGGGCGGAACGAATAAAGTCATCAATGATCACTTGCAAAATCAACAGCTGACGATCAGTTAACAACTTCCATCACCCCTGTTAGCACTCCGTATAAACGAGTGCTAATTTATATAAATAAATTAACAAAATCCCCTGTTGTTGTCAATATATTTACATCAAGCGTCAACTGAGGAGAAAAGCTTCAAAGACTTCATTGCCGAGAAAACGCCCTTCCCTTGTCAGCCGGAGAGAACCGCCCTTTTCTTCAAGAAGCCCGCGTTCTGTCATTTCTTTGATCGCGCCTGCAAAAACTTCTTTCATATCCACTCCAAATTTTTCACGGAAATGGCGGAAACGGACGCCTTCGTTTTTTCTGAGCCCGAGAAACATTTCTTCTTCCATTTTTTCTTTTTTTGTCTCTGTATGTGTTTCCATAACAGGGAGGCACCCGTCCCGGAGCATGCCGATATATTTTTTCAATGCGCCGTAATTGGACAGGCGGACACCTTTTTCATACCCATGGGCGCCGGCGCCGAAACCGAAATATTCTTCATTATTCCAATAGACGAGATTGTGGCGGCTTTCATAGCCGGGTGTGGCAAAATTGCTGATCTCATACTGCTTTAGGCCGTGCTTTTCCATCTCGTCCATTAACATGCTGTACATATCCGCTTCCGCATCTTGTGACGGCAGGCGGAGTTTTCCTTTCCGCAGCAGATTGTAAAAAATCGTCTTCGGCTCAATGATCAGCGAATAACTTGAATAATGCGGCAGCCCCATCGACAAGGCTTCGTCAAGCGTTTCGCGGAAATCTTCAAGCGTCTGCCCGGGAAGCGCGAACATCAAATCCATGCTGATATTGGAAAAACCGATCTTTCTCGCATGGCTGATCGTCCGGTAGACATCTTCCCGGCGGTGGGTCCGTCCGATTTTCTCAAGCAGCCGGTCATTGAACGACTGGACGCCGAAACTCAGCCGGTTGACACCGTAGTCATGCAGGAGGCGCAGCTTCTCTTCAGACGTTTCCCCGGGATTGGCTTCAAATGTAAACTCCCCGTCCCCGTCATAAGGCAGGATCGTGCGGATTGCGGCAAGCAGTTTTTCAAGCTGCCTCTCATTCAGTGCGGTCGGCGTGCCACCCCCGACAAAGACCGTGCTCATCTTTTCACAAGGGGCTTCAGCCATTTTGATCCGCATTTCTTCCAGCAGCATCTCAATGTATTCATCCACCGGCTGGCCTTTTAACAAAAATTTATTGAAATCGCAGTAATAGCAAATATGTTCACAAAATGGAACATGAATATATGCGGCTTTCATTGCATCACAACCTTATTTGTTTTCATCACGGGCATGTCCCGGAAAAAGGAGCGCGCGGACAGCCGCCAATCCGCTCCCTGCCCGCTCCGGTTATTTTTTCGGGGTCTCGTCCATTTTCAGCACAGCCATAAACGCTTCCTGCGGGATTTCAACAGAACCGACCTGCTTCATCCTTTTCTTACCTTCTTTTTGCTTTTCAAGCAGTTTCCGTTTCCGGGAAATGTCCCCGCCGTAACATTTTGAAAGCACGTTTTTGCGCAATGCTTTAATATTGGAACGCGCAATAATTTTCTGGCCGACTGCCGCCTGTACTGGCACTTCAAACTGCTGACGCGGGATGAGTTCTTTTAATCTTTCGACAATCGTCTTGCCGCGCTCGTACGCAAAATCGCGGTGGACGATGAAACTAAGGGCGTCCACTTTTTCCCCATTCAGTAAAATATCCATTTTTACGAGATTGGACTGTTTGTAGCCGATCAATTCGTAATCAAAGGAAGCATACCCTTTTGTACTCGATTTCAGCTGGTCAAAAAAGTCGTATACAATCTCAGAGAGCGGGATTTCATAAATGACATTGACACGGATATCATCGAGGTACTGCATATCGATAAAATTGCCGCGTTTTGCCTGGGCAATTTCCATCACTGCGCCGACATAATCGTTCGGAACCATAATGGACGCGCGCACGTACGGCTCTTCGATATATTCGATTTTCTGCGGTTCCGGCAAATTCGCCGGATTATCAACTGTCACTTCACTGCCGTCCGTCAGTTTAGTTTTATAAATGACGCTTGGCGCGGTCGTAATCAGATCAATGTTGAATTCGCGTTCAAGCCGTTCTTGGATGATTTCCATATGCAGGAGCCCGAGAAAACCGCAACGGAAACCAAAACCGAGCGCCTGCGATGTTTCCGGCTCATATTGCAGCGACGAATCATTTAACTCCAGCTTTTCAAGGGCATCCCGCAAATCATTGAATTTCGCGCTGTCTACCGGGTACAGGCCGCAGTAAACCATCGGATTCATCCGCCGGTAACCGGGAAGCGCCTCTTTTGCAGGATTTTCAGCGCTTGTAATCGTATCGCCGACGCGCGTGTCTTTTACATTTTTAATCGATGCCGTTAAAAATCCGACATCGCCGACAGTTAATTCGTCTATGTACAACGGTTTCGGGGTGCTTACGCCAAGCGCTGTCACTTCAAATTCCTTGCCGGTTGACATCAGTTTAATCTTATCCCCGACTTTGACAGAGCCTTCCATTACACGGATATAGGCAATCACGCCGCGGTACGAATCATACAGCGAGTCAAAAATAAGCGCCTTCAGCGGGGCATCCGGATCCCCCTCAGGCGCCGGTACTTTTTCGACAACCTGTTCAAGAATATCTTCAATCCCGATCCCGGCTTTAGCGGAAGCAAGAACGGCTTCCGATGCGTCAAGGCCGATCACATCCTCTATTTCCTGCTGGACGCGTTCCGGATCGGCGGAAGGTAGGTCAATTTTATTGATGACCGGGATAATTTCAAGATTGTTATCCAATGCAAGATAAACATTCGCAAGCGTTTGCGCCTCGACCCCTTGCGCGGCATCGACAACGAGCACCGCTCCTTCACAGGCGGCAAGGCTGCGTGACACTTCGTATGTAAAGTCTACATGTCCCGGGGTATCAATCAAATGGAAAATGTATTCTTCCCCGTCATTTGCTTTATAGTTCAGCCGGACGGCATTTAATTTGATCGTAATTCCGCGTTCCCGTTCCAGTTCCATCGAATCGAGGAGCTGGTCCTTCATTTCGCGCTCGCTCAGCGCATGGGTCTTTTCCAGAATGCGGTCGGCCAAAGTCGATTTGCCATGGTCGATATGGGCAATAATGGAAAAGTTGCGGATCCTCCTCTGCCTGTCTAATTTTTCTTCACGGTTCATCATTTACCTTCACTCCTGTATTCGGCACATGTACACTATTTCTGATTATATCAGCAGGAAAGCGCGACTTCAACGAAAAATGATCAGCCGCGCCTCGCCAAAAAAAGAACCGCCTGTTCAGACGGCTAACGGTTTCCTGATTGTCCGCTCCCGGCGCCGTTTACACTGTCCGCCTGCCAGTAATACCCAGCGAACACATCGGCAAAAACATCCATCGTCCGGTACATTTCTTCAAAAGTATTATCCACGCCGCCGACTTCAATGAGAAAAGCATTTCCCGATAAATCCTGGTTGAATTTTCCGTTGGTTGACGCCCCTTTCTTCAAAATGACACCCCTTGACAGGTTTTTATACTTCTTTTTGATCAAGTTATGCAAATCCTCAGCCAGCTTTGCATTCTTTTCCCAGTTCGGGTTTTCCCCGCCGATCACAAAAGCAATTTTTGCATACGATTTTCCATTGATGGTAACGGTCGTATCTTTTTTTCTTCTCGAATCGCGGTGGATGTCAATAAAATATTGAAGGTCGCGGTCGTTTTTCATCGCCGATTCGACGACGGTGCGCGATCCTTGGTAAGACTGGTAATACTGCATATGGTTTTTCTCAAGTAGCTTCAACACATCAGTCGTATTCGCCTCTGCGCCAATTCCCTTGTCCTCGAGATCCTGCGCGAGCCTCGCCCCGACTTTTGTTACGTTGATCTTCGAATGCTGGGCAAGGTCGGGATTCGTGACGCCTTTTAAATACGGCAGATAGGATTCATGTGTATGGGTAAAATAAATCAACACCCGTTTCTTGCCGCCCGTTGTCCGCCCGGGCCGCTGTTTTGCATCGTCCGATCCGCCATTTTCCTCGATTTTTTCCGTATTTTGTGTGGCCGGGTCTTTCGATTGCAAGGCGCTGTCAGGCGGGACGGATTCAATCGGCATATTCGTATAGTCAGCGCCGTCTCCGGCAACAAGGATTTTGCTGTCAAAGATTTCAAATCCCGGCAGTTCACGCCCGAGAAAGCTGCGCGGGTCTTCAAAGCGGATGTTGGTGAGCATTTCAAACACGAGATTTCCGACCGGCCGCTCGTCCGTATCCGGAAAATGGTGTACAAGCAGCTGGCTGTCCGACAGCAGGTACTTGTACAATGTTTTGCTTGAAAGATGCTTTGCGGCTTCATTGACAGCCGAAGAGGAAACCCGGTAACCCGGCTTCAAGGACGTCAATGTGCCAATTAAGATGACAACAAGCACGAGGGACAGGATGATAATGGAGATTAGGCGTATCACACTGGTCAGATTCAATATAAAAAAATGGCTGGAATGCCTGCCGCTTTTCATCGTCCCACCCTTTCCAATCGATTCTATTACATTCTATGAATCTCATGGAAGAATAGAACACCAAAAGCGGGGGGCGCCCCCGGGCTATGGCGGAGCGCCTGCAACTTACCTCGTCTTAAAACCATCATCCATTGGTCTGCATACACTTGTTTAACTGGGAGCGCTTGTGCAACTTATCTCGTCTTAAAGCCGGTATTTTCCTGGTTCACATGGGGGTGGAGCGCCGCATTTAGCCCGCTCGCCAGAAGATTTGCCATATCTTCCATAAAAATGTCCACTTCTTTTGGCGTCACCATTAAGTTATGGCCGAGCGGCGCGAGCACTTCGTGAATCAGTTTCCGCTTTTCCTGTTCATCCAGATTGCCGACAATTCCCATAAACATTTTCCGTGCTTCACTTCCCGGCAGATCTTCTTCCGTTAGCCTCCGCTTTTCCCCGAACGAAAGCCCTGCCGGTGCAAGCGCCCGTGAAGGCCGGCCTGATTCTTTCATTTCTTTGCCAAAATGTTTTAAAAGAAAATCGATCGCGTCGCTCGTAATCGTCACGGCGTCCACCACTGTCGGAACGCCGATCGCAATTACCGGCACACCGAGCGTTTCTTTCGACAATTCTTTCCGCTTGTTGCCGACACCGGATCCCGGTTGAATGCCTGTATCCGAGATCTGGATCGTGGCATTCACCCTTTCCAGCGAACGGGATGCGAGTGCATCGACGACAATAATAAAATCCGGTTTCGATTTTTCACTGACGCCGAATATAATATCGCTCGTTTCGATTCCGGTCAGCCCCATAACCCCCGGGGCAAGCGCACTCACCGGCCTGTAGCGCGATTCAACATTTTCCGGCTCGATTTTAAACAGATGGCGGGTGACGAGCACTTTTTCGCAAACAAGCGGGCCGAGCGCATCAGGCGTCACATTCCAGTTGCCGAGCCCGACAACAAGGCAGCTCGCCTCCGGACCAATATTTAAATGTTTCAAATATTGATTAAACTCAAGTGCAAACAATTCTTCCACCTTTTGCTGGATGTCCATATCCCCGCTGCGGATGCCCTGCATTTCAATCGTCAAATAATTCCCGGCCTTTTTTCCGATGACTTTTTCCCCTTTTTTGGAAATTTGAACCGTCGTCACCTTTATATCGTTTACGGTCCGTTCTTCCACCGTTACGCCTTCCAGTTCTTCGCTTTCCCGGTTCTTCACTTTCTCTTCCACTGCAAGATCACGCGCTTCAATCGCTAAATCTGTGCGGACGGAATAAACACTGAGATCCATTTGTTCTTCTTCCTCCTTTTGGCCGTTTCCTTTATCCTTGTTTTTCCCCATTCCAGCCAGACCATTCGTTTTGTGCAAATTCCGGCTGTATGTATTGCAATCTTGTCTTCCATTTGTTACAATATCATTTGTTCTAAAGTGAAAGTGGACGAGCCAAACTAAGTTTGCTCGTAGGAGGTGAAACGGGTGCCAAACATTAAATCTGCGATTAAACGCGTAAAAGTGAACGAAAAAAACTATGCTCAAAATACAGCGGCAAAATCCGCCATGCGCACGGCAGTGAAAAAGTTTGAAGCGGCGGTTGAAAACAACGACGAAAACGCAAAAGCACTTTTAGTCGATGCGGTGAAACGCCTTGATAAAGCTGCATCTAAAGGCCTTATCCATAAAAATGCGGCAAGCCGCCAAAAATCACGCCTGATGAAAAAATTATCCGAACAGGCGTAACGCACCAAAATAAAAAAGACGCGCAATCCGCGTCTTTTTTATTTTGCCTTCATTTCATGCAGTTGAAACAAAAACATTTCAATGATCATTTCTTTTTTCAGCCCGCCCGATTTCATCTGGTAGTCGCTATCGGCAAGCAGCGCCATGATCCGGTTCAGTTCATCCGCGGAAAAAAGCCCCGCCTGCCCCGCCGCCAGTTTTACTCTGTATGGATGCACTTTTAAATAAGACGCGATTTGCTGCTGGCCATAGCCGCGCCTTGCCAACTCTTTCGTCTGGTAGATGAGCCGGAACTGGCCGGCAAGGAGCGCCAATATTTTAATCGGCTCTTCATTGAGCTTTAAAAGGTCATAATAGATCCGGAGCGCCTCATCAATGCGGCGGTGAACCACTTTTTCGACAAGTTCAAATACATTTTGCTCAAGCGACCGTGCCGTCAGCAATTCCACCATTCCATCTGTAATTTCATTACCGCTTCCGGCATACAGGGCCAGCTTGTTTATTTCATGATCGAGCGCAATCATATTGGTTCCGGCAAGCGAAATCAAGTGTTCCGCAGCCTTCCTGTCAATCCGGCAGCCTTCTTCAGCGGCGCGGGAAACAAGCCACCCTTCAAGCTCCCTTTCATTTAATTTTTTTGCCTGGAAAGTTGCGGCCTGCTTTTTGATCAATTTCACCAGTTTTTTCCGTTCATCCAGTTTTTCATAAGGCGCAACCAGCACAAAAACCGTGTAAGGGGCGGGAGATTTCACGTATGCTTCCAGCTTGTCCAGCTGGTGTTCCACTTTCTGTTTTTGCTTTTCAGCAGTCAAAAAAAACGGATGGTGCGCAATCACGAGCCGTCTCTCCCCCATAAAAGGGAATGTCTCCGCATCTTCGACCGCTGTCTCGACCGGCACTTCCTCCAGGTCATACGAAGCATAATTAAAATCTGCCTCTTCCGGAGTGAGCGCATGATCCAGCAACTTTTGTTTCGTTTTTTGAATGAAATAATCTTCTGCGCCGTACAATAAATAAAGCGGGGAAAATTGCCCGCGTTCAATCTTTTTCCATAATTCATCCATTCTGTTCCGCTCCCAAACCTTTCTTACTCCCTATGTTAAGAGAACGGGCGCATGGTTGCAAGTAGAAAACAAATGGAAAAGGGGATCCGTAAAATCCCCTTTATCTATATAAACGTTAACGGAACAGTCCCGGGAAGCTTTTCCGTTAACGGTGGACCCGTACCCTTATTGTCACACGCAGCCGGATATCTATGAATGACAACTCCATCCAAAACGGTGGAAATCGTTCTGAAATTATTATATAATCAAAAAACAGGGAGGGATTTGGATGAATGAATTCGAGCAGGATGTCCAGTCAAAAACGAACGATGTTGCCGATGCCGGAGCAGGTTTTCTGATCTCTTTTTTGTTTTTTGCGCTGATATTTATCATTGCCACCGCAGCAGACATCATTGGCAGATAGCCCCGCTCCGGGCAGTGCCGAAGCCATTCCGGACGGTTTTTTAATTAATGTATATTATGGGAGGACGGTAGAAAAGGTTCCCTTTTCTTTGAAAAAGCGGTATTGCACCGCCCCGTCCTCATCCGTCCGGAATATGAATACCCCGTTTTCGCTGAGCCGTTTGACCACTTCCGGAGATGGATGCCCGAAACGGTTATGCTTTCCGACAGAAATGACGGCGATCCGCGGATGATACTTTTGGATGAGCGTTTCGCTTGTCGAAGTTTTGCTGCCGTGATGCCCGGCTTTTAGTACGTCAATGTGGATATCCGGATAAGCCGCCACGAGTTTTTCTTCTCCTTCCTGCTCAAGGTCTCCGGTAAACAGCCACGTCTTTCCCCCTGTTTTCGCATAAAGGACAAGCGAGTCATTATTCCCCTCATACGTTTCGTCAAACGGCGAAAGATATTGAAATACGCCCGATTTGTTTTGCCATCCGTTCCCACTTTTCATTTCATATACCGGGATTTTTTTCTGTCGGGCACAAGCGAGCACCTTCTGCATCAGCGGTTTTTCCCATGAATGGGGCGAGATATCGATTTCTTTGACGCGGAGAGACGTGATCACCGCCGTTGCGCCGCCAATATGGTCCTCGTCGCTGTGCGTTAAAATCAGCTTATCAATCGTTGTAATCCCCTGGCTTTTTAGAAATGGCACCACAATATCTTTGCCGGTTTCAAACGGATGCTCCCTTTTTTTCCATGCCGGTTCCGGAAACTGGACGGTCCCTCCTGTGTCAATCAAATACGTCCCCCTTGAAAGCGGCAGCCGGATTAAAATACTATCCCCCTGCCCGACGTCAATAAAGGTGATTTTACCGAAAAGCGGATATCTGTTTGCCGCAAGGAGGAGCAAAAGCACAGAAAAAAGTGGCAGGACAGCCCGGATCGTTTTCTTGCCGTTTTCCATCGCCACCAAACCATAAAATCCCGCACCTGTCATCAGGATCAATCCCCAGTATGGCGGCCTCCCGGTAACGAGCGTGGACCAGCGGCCGTCGAACGCTTCCCCCGTTTTTTCCGACAGCGTTACAAGCCCGTCAAAACACGTGGCAAAGATGGAAAACAGCGGCGGCGCCCATTCTGAAACAAAGGCAAGCGCAGCAAGCGGGAGCAAAACATACGTATAAAGCGGCACATAAAAAAGATTGGCAACAAGCCCCGCAATAGAAAACGCGTAAAATGAATAAGAAAGGATGGGGAGGGCCGCAAGCTGGGAAATGAACGAGATTGCGAGCCCTTTTTGCAACGGGCCCCGGAACCGCTCTAAAAGAGGCCCTGAAAGAAGCAGTGCGGCGCAAACGGCAAAAGAGAGCTGGAATCCGATATTATACACGATATTTGCATTTTTTAACCCATACAAAATGAAACAGATGGACAAAGCATCGAGCGGCCCGATTGGCAGTTTTTTTTGCCCAGCCAGCACAAGCAGCATCGTCATCGCCGCCGACCGGACAACTGGCGGGTTCATGCCGCATAATACCGCATAAACCGGCATCACCCCCAGTAAACAAACGGCGGCACGTTCCCTTGTCATCCCGAGCCGGATGAACAAATAGTAGCAAAACCCGGCAACGAGCTGCACGTGAAGCCCGGAAATGGCAAGCAGATGGACGACGCCAAGCCGCTGGTACAGCTGGTAAACATCGTCATCAAAGTCTGTTTGCTCGCCAAATAAAAGCGCTTCTGCATACGGTACGGATTTTTCCGGAAATGTTTTTTGAATTTGAAGCAGGAAGTGGTGGCGGATTTTTTTCAAGAAACCGAGCAGATGCTGTGGCGGGCTGTTGCACGCGGAAAGCCGGTCCGCTTTTAAAATCCAGCGGATATGCTGATGAGCCAAATAGGTGCGGTAGTTAAATGTAGACGGGTTGCGGTTTGGCTCAGGGGCTTCCAGTTCCCCTTGAGCCATGCAAACCGTTCCGGGGGATAAGGTTTGTTTCAAAGATTCCAGTTCTGCTTCGTTCCCAGCGTAATACGTTAACATAAACGTTTCTTTCCCGGTTTCCGCCTTTCCCTTGATCGCGTTCCCGTCGATACGCGGATAATCGCTGAAGCGGACGGGCATCCGGGCACTGCCGGCATGAAACTTTGTATCATACGCAACTGTCTGAAAGGTACCGCTCAAAAACCCCAACCCGTAAAAAACAGCGGACAAAAGGAGCAAAGGCCGGTTTCGGGCCAGGAAAATCCGGATCCAAACCAAATGGGCCGAAAGAACCAGAAGCAGCGGCGCGTGAAGGCCAATCAGGATGCCGCTTAACGTGGCGAGCGCGGCGAACAGCCAGTTGCCTTTCACACCATCACCGTGTTACGCTTTCGGAACGGATCCCGTTTCCGTTTCTTGATAAGTGCCTGCAAATAATGCCGCCGCCATTTGCTGCAATTCCTCCAGTTCTGCCGCTTCCGCCCCGTGGTCCTTTGCAATCATGAATAATTTCTCCACCAGTTTGGCTTTTTCTTTCGCCCGGATATCGAGCGTTTCCGGATGGAACGGGACATGTTCGACATGCACCCCCGCTTTTTCAAAAAGCTCCTTTGCATACGGATGTACCCGGTAATCTTGGGCATAGTACACGTTTTGAATCCCTGCCTGAATAATTGCTTTCGTACAGTGCAGGCACGGGTAATGAGTCACATAAAGATCCGCGCCGTTTGTTGCCACCCCGAACTTTGCACATTGCAAAATCGCATTCATCTCCGCGTGGATGGTCCGCACGCAATGTCCATCAATCACGTAGCAGCCTTTGTCAATGCAGTGTTCGTCCCCCGCGATCGATCCGTTGTAGCCGCCTGCGATAATTCTTTTATCCCTGACGATCGTCGCCCCAACCGCAAGCCTTGAACAAGTGCTCCGCCAGGATAATAAATGGCTTTGCGCCAAAAAATACTGGTTCCAGGAAATCCGGTCCATTTTTCTCTTCCTTTCTGCTCATGTGATTACTGTAAAGTGATGGAATTTTCGATTTTCGCAAAAGTCTGGTCCCCAATCCCCGACACATTTTTCAAATCTTCCGGTTTTTGAAAAGGGCCGTTTTTCTCCCGGTATTCGATAATGGCCGCAGCTTTTGACGGCCCGATGCCCGGAAGCGTTTCAAGCTGGGTCTGGTCGGCCGTATTGATATTGACCTGTGCGGCCGCTTCACCGCTTGCCGCCGTCCCGGAAGAAGAGGAAGCGGGCGCAGAAATTCCGGCAGCCGCCGTGGCAGTTTGGGCAGAAGCCGCTTTTTCGCCTTTTTTCGGCACCTCAATCACCATTTCATCTTTTACTTTCTGCGCGAGATTGACCTGATTCCGGTCGGCGTTTTCATTAAAGCCCCCTGCTTCCTGAATGAGGTCATAGACCCGGTCATCCGCTTCTGCTTTATAGATGCCGGGATGCTTCACCGCGCCTTTTACATCCACGTAAACTTCGGCAGCGTTCTGCGTTTGGGCCGGGGCTTGCGTTTGTGCGGTATTTTGGGTCCCGTTTTGATTTTGCACATCTGTCCCGCCCTCCGCAGGCTGTCCGGACTGCACGGCCGTTTCGGGTTGCTGGTAAGCCCCGGAAGCAGTGTCCATACCTCCATTTTGGCTAAAATAGTAAAAGATTGCAATCGTAATGGCTGCGACAGCCGCAGCAGCATGCCAGCGGTATTTGAGAAACAACGTTTTCAAAGACGTTCACCTCTTTTTTTCTTTTTGTTTTTGGATACATAATCGCCTGAATTTGCGCATATATTGTACCGGGCGCTGAAAGATCGGCGGCTTGAGGAGGGGAAGCCAGCATGAACATTGGCGTGATCGGAACGGGAAATATGGGTAGCATGTTAATTGAAGCTTTGATAGAAACAAAAGCCGTTACGCCTGCACAATTCCGGATCACAAATCGCACACCTGAAAAAGCCGCAAAACTTGCAAACAAGTATCCCGGGATGCAGGTTAAAAATATAGAAAATACTATTTTGGAGAGCGACTTAATTTTGCTGTGTGTAAAACCGCTTGAGATTCACGGCATTCTAGAGAAGGCTGGGGGCGCCTTCCGGAATGATCAGTGCCTTGTCAGCATTACAAGCCCGGTTACAGTCGGGCAGCTCGCCACAATGGTTCCCTGCTCGTGCGCAAGAGCCATCCCGAGCATTACAAACAGGGCAGCTGCCGGTGCGGTGTTGCTGACATTTGGCAGCCAGTGCACAAGCGAGTGGCAGGGAAAATTAAAAACCCTGTTCTCCAACATCTCCACCCCGGTTGAAGTTGACCAGCAAATCACGAGAGTGGCATCGGATTTGGTCAGCTGCGGTCCTGCTTTTTTCAGTTTTTTGGCACAAAAAATGATAGAAGGAGCCGTCAACAAAACAAAGATTGACAGCGACACCGCTTGCATATTAACGGCTGAGATGTTGATCGGCCTGGGGGAACTGCTGAAGCAGCAAATTTATACGCTACCTGCCCTGCAGGAAAAAGTGACGGTAAAAGGCGGTATCACCGGCGAAGGATTAAAGGTGCTTGAAAAAGGGACGGATGGCTTATTCGAAAAACTGTTTGAAGCGACGCATGAGAAATTTAAGGAGGATACGGACGCGGTGGCCGGGCAATTCGGCACACCATGATATTTCGACATCTTTCTGTTTATTCCTGCTTCTTTTTTAAATTTTTTTCAAAAAAAGCATTCTGCGTAGGCAGAATGCTTTTATCGTTTGATGCACGTAAAAAATATCCTTTCACTTTTTGGGCCGGGCGCTTCTTCTGTAAAATCAGCAGCGGGCGGCATAACATGGAAGCCCGATTCCGTAAGCCAGTTTTCATAATCAGCAACCGGAAACGTCCGCTGTTTATGTAATTCATCAAAACGTTCATACAAGCCGGATTTCTCATCATATACGAAAAAACTGAGATCATGTTCAACGGCATGCGGGCGCTCACCCGGAAAACAGTTCCAGATATAGGAAACCTCATCCCCGTTATCGGCAAAAGTGTGATGAGGGAATAACACATCTGTTTTATAAACGGAATGCACGTCAAACAAAAACATTCCCCCGGCCTTCAGGGCTGCATGCACATGCCGGAACGTTTCTTTGACCTCTGTTTCCGTTTCCAAATAGTTCAGAGAATCACAAAAAATCGTGACCATATCAAAATCATGCAGGCCGCAAAGCGCGCGCATATCCTGCTGCAGGAAAGTGAGGTGTGCCCCTTCAGCCAGTGCTTTTCCGCTCGCGACTGTAAGCATGTCTTCCGATAAATCAACGCCCGTTACTTCAAAACCTTCCCGTGCAAGCAGCAGTGACAGTTCACCGGTACCGCAGGCAAGATCGAGCATGCGCCTTCCTTTGACACCATGCCGCTCCCTTTGCTGCTTCACCCACTGCAGCCATTGCGGATAGGGGGCATCTTCCATCAACGCATCGTATACATAGGCGAAATTTTCGTAGCTCATTGCAAGACGCTCTCCGCACTAACAGTCGGCGCGTCCCCCCAAAGCCTTTCCAAATTATAGTAATTCCGTTCATCACGGTTAAAAATATGGGCGACAATATCCCCAAGGTCAATCAGCACCCATTTTCCCTCTTCAAACCCTTCCATGCGCCTGACCGCAGTTCCTGCTTCTTCCGCTTTTTCTTTCACTTCACGGGCGATCGCCTGAATTTGTTTATCGGAGTTCCCATTACAGATCAGGAAATAATCCGCAATTAATGAAATCCCGCGCATATCGAGGACGACGATGTCTTCCGCACGTTTATCATCGCAAGCTTTTACGACTGTTTTTAATAACGTCTGATTGTCCATTTACTCCCCTTCTTTCTTCATCACTAAATCATTGTATAACGCAATCGTATCCGGAAAAACGGGCTGATTCCGGCCAATTAAAAATGTAATGGTATGCCCGGCTGCATACAACACCGCTTCATCGAGATCCTTGCCCGCAAGCCGCCTTGCTTCTTCGACACCCGGAAAATTCCGGCCGGGTTCAATATAATCAGCCAAATATACAATTTTTTCAAGCAACGCCATTCCAGCCCTGCCTGATGTATGGTATTTGATGGCATCGAGCACTTCCCGGTCCGTGACGCCGGCTTCTTTTTCCACCAAATAAGCGCCAACAGGGGCATGCCATAATTCATGATGAAAAGAAAGCAGCCGTTCGTCCATTTTCTGGTCGAGGATGATTTGTTTCATTTCCTCTTTCGGGCGGAATTTTGCATAATCATGAAAAATCGCCGCAAGTTCGGCTTTTTTCTGATCAGCATGATATTTTTTCGCCAGCCGGACGGCGCTTTCAGCAACACCGAGCGTATGGATGTAACGGCGCTCCATCAGCTGGGCTTTGACAAGTTCCAATGCTTTCTCACGTTCCATATAAATGATGCTCCTTTATATATTCCCACACTGCATCCGGAATTAAATATTTTACCGACCGATTTTTTTGCAGACGTTCACGGATCAGTGACGAGGAAATATGAATTTCCGGAATTTCAACAAATTGGACAGGATACTTGGTCTGGTGCGAATATGCCGGCCGGTTGACGCCGACAAAGCGGACGAGCCGAACGAGTTGGTCGATATTCCGCCATTTCGGCAAGTATTCGATCATATCCGCGCCAATGATAAAATAAAAGTCCGTATCAGGTTCCCGCTTTTTAAGCAGCACCATTGTGTCATAGGTGTAGGAGCGGCCGGGCCTCTCCATCTCTATTCCCTCAATCGAAAATGCCGGCTGCCCCGAAATGGCAAGCGTGAGCATTTTGATTCGGTCATGGCCAGTGATGCCGGCCGTTTTTTCTTTATGGGGCGGGTCCTGGTTTGGCATAAAACGGACTTCGTCAAGTTTCAGATCCTGCAAAATTTCGTTCGCGATAATCAAATGACCAATATGCGGAGGGTCGAACGTCCCCCCTAAAATACCCACTCTTTTCATGCCGCCCACCCTTAAGGCAAAACAATCTCTTTATGGTTTTTCGATTCTTTATAAAGGACAATCGTATTGCCGATGATTTGCACGAGTTCCGCACGCGCCCCTTCTGCAAGCGCTGCGGCAACAGTATCTTTATCTTCATCGCAGTTTTGCAGGACGCTGATTTTGATCAGTTCCCGCGCTTCAAGCGCCTCCTGCACCTGTTTGACCATATTTTCATTGACCCCGCCTTTTCCGACCTGAAAAATCGGGCTCAAATGGTGGGCTTTTGCCCGCAAAAAACGTTTTTGTTTACCTGTTAACATGAGTTTCCTCCTAGAATGCTTTCAACGACGTTTTTCATTTTCCTGGTATCCGGCTTCACACCGGTCCATTTTTCAAACGCAATAGCCCCCTGGTAAATAAACATGCCGAGGCCGTTTTGCACCCGGGCGCCGCGTTTTTTTGCTTCGTTTAAAAATTTCGTTTCAAAAGGATTGTATATGATATCAGACACAAACGCACCAGGCTTTAAATGGCGGACGGAAAGCGGCTGCGCCTCTGTATCCGGATGCATGCCGATCGATGTCGTCTGCACAATCAGCGTATATTCTCCCAGCTGTTCTTCCGCTTCTTTAAGCGTAAGCACCTTTGACGGGCACGGAAAAGGGCTTTCGTCCCGCATTTCTTCCGCTTTTTTTACCGTGCGGTTGCACAGATCAACGGTTACTGCCCCTTCCCGGCATAGCGTATAATAAATCGCTCTTGCCGCACCGCCCGCGCCGATGACAAGCACTTTTTCCCCGGAAATCACCCGACCGCTTTCTTCTTTCAGCGCCTGCATAAACCCCGGGCCGTCTGTATTATACCCGGCCCATCCGTGTGGAGTGCGGACAACGGTATTCACCGCACCGATCGTTTCCGCAAGCAAGTCAATCTCATCCAAATAGGGCATGATCGCCTGCTTATGCGGAATGGTCACATTAAATCCGGCCACGCCGATTGCTTTCATGCCGTTTACGGCGGCTTCCAGATTTTCCGGCGTGACATGGAAAGCATGATAGTCTGCATCAATCCCGAGTGCCCGGAATGCTTCATTGTGCATCGCAGGCGACAGCGAATGGGCAATCGGGTCACCGATCACCCCATATAAATCGCGCACATTTCTCACTCCCCGTTAAAAACAGAACCTTTTTCAGATCAACGACTGGCGCAGCATGACCTGAACACCCTTTGGCACATAGGCCGCGACAACGGCGCCCGGTTCGTTGACCGTCACCCAGCCAAGCCCGGAAAAAACAATATCCGTCTTTCCTTCTTTAATGGAAAATTCATGGCGGACAAGCGCCGGGAAATCCGCGGCTTCCGCTTTTCCCGGCGGCTGGAGCAGTTCCCCGAGCTGGCGCGCATACAAATCATCCGCATTTTCAAGTTTTGTACGGTGAATCTTTAAAGCATTTGAAACATAGCAGACAAATGAACGTCTGCCGCCTTTTATATAATCAAGCCGCGCAAGACCGCCGAAAAACAGCGTCTGCTGCTCGTTCAGCTGAAATACGGTCGGCTTGATTTCTTTTTTCGGCGTAATCACCTTTAATTCGTTTTTCCCGACAAAATGCGCCATCTGGTGGTGGTTGATGATCCCCGGCGTGTCATAAAGAGATGTCCCGTCATCAAGCGGGATACCGATCATATCCAGCGTCGTCCCCGGAAAATAGGATGTAGTGATGACCTCTTTTTCCCCTGTTGCCTGCCGTATAATGCGATTGATAAAAGTGGATTTCCCAACATTCGTGCAGCCGGCAACATACACATCTTTCCCGTTCCGGTACTGTTCGATGGCAGCCATCGCTTCATCCATGCCGTGCCCCTTTGCTGCGCTCACAAGCAACACATCGACCGGACGGAGCCCGAGTTCTTTCGCCTGCTGCTTCATCCAGTTGGCCATTTTCGCTCTTTTCACCGATTTTGGCAGGAGATCCTCTTTATTGCCGATTAAAAGAACCGGGTTTTTGCCCGCGAAACGGTGGAATCCCGGCAGCCAGGACCCGTTGAAATCAAAAATATCGACAATTTTTACAACGAGCGCATCCACTTGCCCAAGCCGGTTTAAAATTTTTAAAAAATCATCGTCTGTAAGCGGCACGTCCTGCACTTCATTGTAATGTTTCAATCTGAAACAGCGCTGGCAAATGACCTGCTCTTTTTCCAGCGCAGATTTTGGCGCGTAACCTGCCTCATCCGGATCTTCCGTCTGGATGAGCGCCCCGCAGCCGATACAATGGACAGCTTGTTTTTCCAAATTCAATCCTCCCAAGTCAAATAACCTTTTTTCCTGAACCAGCCCATAATCCGGCGTTCAATCATCCGGTTGAGTTTCGTCGCAAAGCCGTCTGATTGCGCAACCGGGACGACGAGAATCGTATAAAAACCGCTTCTGTTACCGCCGAGCACATCGGTCAAAAGCTGGTCGCCGATCACGACGGTTTCTTCCTTTTTCACGTTCATGATGGCAAGCGCCTTACGAAACGCTTTGCCAAGCGGTTTTCTCGCTCTGAAAAGAAACGGGATGCCAAGCGGGTCCGCGAATGTTTTGACCCGCATTTCATTATTATTGGAAACAATCGTGATTTTGATATGATGTTCCTGCATATCTTGGAACCATTGGACCAGTTTTGGCGGCGCACTCGGCCTGTCCCATTCGACCAATGTATTGTCCAAATCGGTGATGATAGCTTTAATGCCATGCTTTTTTAATTCTTCCGGCCTGATTGACAACACCGATTTCACTTGTCGGTCCGGCAAAAAATTTTTCAAGATCAATCCGTGACACTCCATTCATTTTACCGTTCTGTCCACAAGATGCAAGCTTATCCGCCCGTTTATGAGTATATTGTCCCGAATATGCTTCATTCAAGTTTCTTTTATCATAACAATTTCTACAAATTATTCAACTGATAGCAATGCCCTGTTCCCCGGAAGCCGGAAACAGGAAAAACCGCCGGGCAGTGCGCGCTCAGCGGTTTTGATTGCTTTCCATTAGTCATGTCCGTATCCATGGGTAAATCGCAAAGCTGCCATGCCTGCTGCTTGAAAATGTTGCGTTTTTTCTTGCTTTGCGCTTTATACTGGCGTTTTTTCCCCCATTGCTTCGATCAGCAGGTCGGCGATATGGACAGCGCGGACTTTTCCGCTTAAACCGGCCCGTTCGATCCCGAGTTTCATTTGCAGCAGGCAGCCCGGGTTGGCGGTCACAATGGTTGTGGCATGTGTCGCTTTTGCGTTTTCCATTTTATGGTCCAAAATTTGCATGGACATCTCCGACTCGACAATATTGTAAATGCCGGCCGACCCGCAGCAGTGGTCCGCTTCCTTCATTTCCCGGAATTCTACATTTTCGATGGCGCCAATGAGCAGGCGCGGCGCGGAAGAGGTCTTCATCACATTGCGCAAATGGCATGAATCCTGGTACGTGACCACCTGGTGCGGGAGGCTGAGTTTCCGTTTATGGAAGCCCAGCTCTACGAGAATAGCGGAAATATCTTTTATTTTGCTTGAAAATGCCGCGGCCCGTTCCGCCCATTCCGGATCGTCTTTTAACAAATGGCCGTAATCGATTAAATAAGCGCCGCAGCCGCCGGCATTCGTGATAATATAATCAGCGCGCAAATCTTCGAAAGCCTTGATATTGCGGCGGGCAAGGCCCTTTGCCATCTCTTTTTCGCCGCCATGGCCATGCAGCGCCCCGCAGCATGCCTGGTCCTGCGGGATGACAACCTCACAGCCGGCAAGCTGCAATAGTTTCAATGTCGCATCATTGGTTTCCATGAACATCGTGTCCATCAGGCAGCCGGTAAAAAAGGCAACGCGTTTTTTCACTTCCGCTTTTGGCATCAAATGTTCCGGGCGCTGTTTCATTTCCTTCCATTTTGGAATTTTTGGCAGCACTTTTTCCATGGACGATAAATTTTTCGGCAGAAGCTTTAAAGCGCCTGTCGCATGCGCCGCTTTTTGCAGGCCGCTCCGCTGGTAAAAACCGATCAGGCCTGTTAAAGCGCGCATCCGATTCTGGTGCGGGAACAATTCTTCAAAGACCGCTTTGCGGAGCACTTTTACCGGCAGGGACTGCTTCTTTTTCTTCGACTGCTGGATAATATCCCGCGCTTCTTCCAAAAGATGCCCGTACTGGACGCCGGACGGGCATACCGATTCGCAAGCCCGGCAGCCGAGGCACAAGTCCAAAGAGCGCTCCACATCTTCATCCGGTTCGATAATGCCGTCCACAACGGCTTTCATCAATGCAATCCGGCCGCGCGGCGAGTGCGATTCTTTGAACCCCGATTCAATATAGGTCGGGCAAGACGGTAAGCAAAAGCCGCAGCGCATGCAGTTTAAAAGCTGGTCTTCGTCCATCCTTTCCCTGAATTTCTGCTGGATTTCTTTTTGTTGTTCGGCTGTAATCATTTTTCCATCACCACTCGATCCGTTTCTTTGGCAAAGACTTTGCCGGGATTTAAAATATGGTTCGGGTCCAGCGCATTTTTGATCGCATTCATGACGCCAATGCCCGTTTCCCCGAGTTTCCATTCAAGATACGGCGCTTTCGCCATCCCGACGCCATGTTCGCCGGTAATCGTGCCGCCCAGTTCAATCGCTTTTTGAAAAATTTCCGCAAAGGCTTTTTCAACCCGCTCCATTTCGTCCTGATCCCGGATATCGGCAAGGCAGGTCGGGTGCAGATTCCCGTCCCCCGCATGGCCGAATGTCCCGATATGGAGCCCGTATTTTTCAGCAATTTCATTGATTGCCACCACCATCTTTGCGACTTCGGAACGCGGCACGGTCGCATCTTCCAAAATCGTTGTCGGCTTCAGGCGGGCGAGTGCGCTTAAAGCGCTCCTTCTTGCCGTCATGAGCGCTTCCGCATGTTCCGGGGAAGCTGCCACCTTTACATCGACTGCATGTTGCTTGCGGCAAATTTCCGCGATCTTTTCAATATCGCGTTCCACCACTTCCTGCGGGCCGTCCTGCTCGATCAAAAGCACTGCCTTCACATTGGTCGGTAGGCCGATATGCGCAAAAGCTTCCACCGCCTGCAGTGTCGGCTGGTCCAGAAATTCCAGCGTCGCCGGGATGATCCGGTTCGCAATAATGTCGGAAACCGTTTGCGCACACGCTTCAATATCCTGGTAAAGCGCCAGCATCGTCTTTTTTGCTTCCGGCATCGGCAAAAGTTTCAGCGTCGCTTCCGTAATGACGGCGAGCGTCCCTTCCGAACCGACCAAAAGCCGCGTCAAATCGTAGCCGGCTACATCTTTCGCCAGTTTTCCGCCGGTGCGGATGACCTCACCGCTTGCAAGCACGGCTTCAAGTGCCAGCACATAGTCGCGGGTCACCCCGTATTTCAAACCGCGCAGCCCGCCGGAATTTTCGTTGATATTGCCGCCAATGGTCGAAATCTTCATCGAACTCGGGTCCGGCGGATAAAACAGCCCCTTTGCTTCCACCGCTTTGATCATATCGAGCGTGATCACGCCGGGCTCAACCGTCACCGTCAGATTTTCTTCATCAATTTCCAAAATCTTGTTCATATGCTTAAACAACAGCACGATGCCGCCTTCTATCGGGCATGTGCCGGCACAAAGGTTGGAGCCCGACCCGCGCGGCACAATAGGAATCCGGTGTTTGTTGCAAATTTTTACGATTTTCTGCACTTCTTCTTTATTGCGCGGCGCCACGACCGCATCCGGCATTGACTGAAACTGCGGGCTTGCATCATACGAATACACAAGCCTGCCCGCCTTCGAATCATCGTAATTTTCCGGGCCAACAATTTGCTGCAGTTTTTCTTTTATATCGGCTTGAATCATCAAACCTTCCCCCCGTTCTGCAAATTTTCAATATTTTAACGAGAAAAATATTGTTTTGTGCTTCATTTTATGATAAAGCTAAAAGTGCAAGAATGATATAGATAAAAATACAAAGTTTAGCGGTTACTATTGGTTGATTTTTAAATTTATATACAAAGGTGGTCAACATGCTGTTGTTTCCAAAAATTGCCGGAAAAATCGTGAATGAAGTGCAGTCGGTGATGGATGAGGATATTATTGTTGTGGACGAAAACGGGGTGATCATGGCCTCGACGCAAAAAGACCGGATTGGAAACTTCCATATGGGGGCACAGAAAGTTTTTCAAACGAACAAAAAATTGTATATTGATGAAGAAATGGCGGCGCAAATGGAAGGGGTGCGGATGGGGATCAATATGCCGATCCGGTTCGAAGGGAGGACGATTGGCGTTATCGGCGTCACCGGCAATCCGAAAGAAGTCGAACATTATGCGGAGCTGATCCGCCGGCTGACGGAGCTTATTATTCAGGAAACCGTCCATGCTGAACAAGCACGGTCCAAAACGAGGGGGCTCGAGGCATATTTCTACGAATGGGCGACAGTAAAGGCGTATGACCAGCATTTCGTTGAACGGGGACTGATGCTTGGGATTCCGATGCAGGTGCCTCACATCTGCTGTTTTTTAAAAATGGCGGTGCCGCCATCGGGGGAAACAGAAATATTTGAACGGCTGCAATCCTATATTGAAACGGACCGCGACATGATTGTGCACTGGAGTCCGGGGTTGTTTTTGCTGCTGAAAAGCGTGGAAGCGCCGTTTTCAAAAGAACGGTTTTATGGGCAATTGGAAGATTTTAAGCGGCGATTTGCGCCAAATTGCGCAGTCGGGGTCGGAAAAACAGCCGGTACATATGTGATCCGCCAGTCGTTCAAAGAAGCACAGAAAGCTTTGAAAGTTGCCGGAAAAAATGGCGGTATTGTGTTTTATGAAGACCTGCTCCTTGATCTGCTGATAGAAGAAGTGTCGGAAGAGGCGCGCCAGGAGTATTTGCAAAAAACAATCGCGAAACTGCAGGAACATGCGGGCCTCGCAGAAACATTGCAAGCCTATCTTGCAAACAACCTGTCGCTGAAAGAAACAGCCGCACAGCTCCATGTGCATATTAATACGCTCCATTACAGGCTGAAGCAAATCACCGAAGTCACGGGCATTGATCCGAAAACAGCGGAAGGCATTGCACTGTTTTATTTGGCGGTACATTTGGCGGAGTAGAAGATTTTTCACTGAAAGCGTAACGGAGCTGTCCCAAAAGCCCCATTTAAGTAGGAATTTTGCTCTAACGGTCGTGACACAGCTTCTCAAAGCCGTTTCTCCAGAGATTTTTGCTCTAATGATCCTGACAAAGCTTCTCTGAACCGTTTCCTCGGGAAAATTTTGCTCTAAACAAGAAAACCCTTTGAGAAAAAGTAATTTCTCAACGGGTTTTCTTGTTTAAAAAGGACTTTTGCGAGAACTCCCTTTCTGGCTTATTTCACTTCAAACTGCCCCATCATGCCAAGGTCTTCATGTTCGAGGATATGGCAGTGATACATATAAATGCCTTTAAACGGGAACCGCATTATCACTTTCACCGTATCTCCCGGATTGACGAGCACTGTATCTTTCCAGCCCTGCTCATTTGCAGGCGGCGTTTTGCCGTTTATGCTCAAAATCTGGAACTGGACACCGTGGACATGGAACGGGTGCACCATTTTTTTCGTCCCCATGGAAGTTGAAGCGTTTTTGATTTCCCAAATTTCGATGGAATGCAGTTTCACTGTTTCATCAATGTGGTTCATATCCATTTGCTTGCCGTTGATGCTGACATTCGGGCCCATGCCGCTCATCACAAATTTGCGGGTTTTGACCGCTTTTGAATCCGGGATTTTCTTAATGGTTGCAAGTTTCCTTGGGACGCTGTAAGATTTTGTGTATTTGCCTTTAACTTTAAAATACATCAGCGTTTCTTTTCCGTTTTTCAACTGGAGCATACCGCCGTCTCTTAGCTTGGAAAAATCAACAAGGATTTCCGCGCGCTCTCCGGCTGAAAGTGTCAGTTTTTTCATTTTCACCGGCGATGCAAGGAACCCGCCGTCAGATGCAATTTGCGTAAATGTTTGGTTGCCGCTTAGGTGCAGATTATACGTCCTGCCGTTTGAGCCGTTTAAAATCCGGAGGCGGACAAGACCGCGTTTGACTGTCAATTGCGGCTGGATTACGCCGTTGACGAGTTCGGTCGTGCCCTGAAAGCCAAATACTTGGTCGTTCATGTCCAATTTATAGGACAATTGCCCGTTTTTCGTAAAACGGCGGTCCTGCAGCACGAGCGGAAAATCGTTTTTTCCGTAGTCTTTCGGGATATCTAGTTTCTCCGAATTTTGATCATCGACATAAATCAGCCCGGCCAGGCCTTTATAAACCTGTTCACCCGTCTTTCCCATCGGGTGCGGATGGTACCAAAGCGTGGCTGCCTGCTGGCTTACGGTAAAGCTGACTTTCCACGTTTTGCCCGGCAAAATCGTATTATGTGGGCCTCCGTCTGCGGAACCCGGTACCAGAAGGCCATGCCAGTGTACCGTTGTCACTTCTTTTAAGTCGTTTTTTACTGTCATATTGACCTTTTCGCCTTTTCTCACCCTGATCACAGGACCTAAATAATTGCCGTTATACCCGTATGTCGTTGACGTTTTTCCAGCTATAAATTCTTTTTTGCCATGCTGTGCGGTTAAAGTGAAATCCGCCACATCCGGATCCGGATTGGTGTCTTTAAGCACCGCCGGAATCGGCAGTGCAGGATGCTGCGCGTCTTTTTGCTCCGCGCTCTTTTTCACGTGCCAACTGTAAAAAACGGCACCCCCGATGATCACGATAGCCAATAGGATAATGGCTGTTATCCATACTCTCTTTTTCATATTACCCCTGCTTTTTGTTTTTTTTATGTTCGGTATCATCTTAACGTTTTTTTGTGCAGGAGTTCTATTAATAAGTTTTGACGCTTTTGTGAACAAATTTATTTTGAATAGTATCTTTGTTTTAAACCGATTTCAGCAGGGTATAATGATAGTGTAAGTAGAAGGAGGGATTTTGAGATGTTTGATTTAATGCCATTCAGAAGGAATGAAGATGTTTTCGAACGTATGCTTAAGACCTTCAATGATATGTTTGACACAAATGCTTTAACACCGTTCAACGGTAATGCCAACTCGTTCCGGACAGATATTACTGAAAAAGAAGATGCTTATCTCGTTGAAGCGGAATTGCCTGGCTTTTCCAAAGAAGACATTACGATTGATGTGAACAATAACTATTTAACGATCCGCGCAAAACGCGACCAAATGGAAGAAAGCAAAGACGAAAAAAATAAAGTCATTCGGCAGGAACGCCGCTACGGCGAATTCGTCCGGCAGTTCTATGTCGACAATATTAAAGAAGACGAAATCAGCGCCACCCTTGATAACGGCGTCCTGAAAATCAACATCCCGAAGAAAACGAAAGAAGGTTCATCCGGAAAAAGGATTGAAATTCAATAAAAAAGAGCGGGGACTCGAGGGAGAGTCTCCGCTCTTTTTCAAAACGCCAGCGTTACATCCGCATCTTTTGCGTATTCGAGAAAAGTGACAGCGCCGCCGACTTCAGTGCCGTCGATAAAATCTTCTTTCTTCAGGCCCATGACATCCATTGTCATCTGGCAGGCGATGAATTTTACACCCAGGTCTTTTGCTATTTCAACGAGTTCAGGAATAGAAGGGGTGTTGCTTTTCGCAAAACCTTCCGCATAGTTTTCTTTTCCTTCCGGCATCGGCAAATTTTTATGCACTTCTTTATGGATGAGGTTCAATCCTTCAAATGTGAAAAAGATGGCCACCTCCATGTCGGACGCTGCCCCTGCCGTTGCAATGTTAAATACTTTATAGGCATCAAACAATCCGCCGTTGCTTGCAATGATCGCTACTTTTCCCATGTTTCATCTCTCCTCAATTTTGTAATGCCTGCATAATGCCTTCCGGGTCAAAACCGATCACCCATTTGCCGTTGATTTCGGTTTGTGGAACGCCAATCTGCCCGGTTGTTGCGACAAGTTTCCGCATCATCGCAGGGACCCTTTCCACATTTACTTCTCTGTAAGGAATGTTCTGTCCGTTTAAAAAGTTTTTTAGCATCGCGCAAAACGGGCAATGCGTCGTAGTATAAACTGTTACATTGTTCATCTGTCTTCTCTCCCTCTAAAAATGTTGATGTATCAACGGTTTAAGCCGTTGGTGGGGTGTCAAAAAAATATTTTTTGACACGCTTCCTAACAAAATTTTTATATTATGTGAAACTATTCCAACATACGGGTACGCTACGCGGTCACTACTGGATAATAATGGGAAGTAGTGATAGGAAATTATACGATGCACAATGGATCTCTGCGTAACTTATGATGACGTACCCTCCCATGTCTCTGGGCATCTGTGTGCCTACATTCCTTCGTTCGGTCTAGTCATAAGGCAGAGGCTAGCGAAGCTCCTTTAGGGACTCGAGGTCGAATGGAAAAAATAGTGCCAGCTTCTCCGTGTCATCCTGTTGTCTAGGTCTTACTAAGGATGTGAGGCCTTATTCAGCCTCTGCGAGACCAGGAATATCCCTCATCATTCGCTGTGCGTCGAACGGTTTGTGCTTCGTGCTAATTCCGTGTAACACTTTTAATAGCTTACCGCATAGAACCACAATGGATTGCTTCTTGCGTAACGGATTAACCTGACGGTTCGTGTAGTATTCATGCAGCTTTCTAAAGGCCTCATTATGGCGAATCATCGGCATCATTACCCGGAAAAGGAGGGCACGCAGTTTTCTTCTGCCTCTTTTGGAGATGCGTTTTTGCCCTTTGTGCAGACCGGAGGAGTTTTCACGTAACGTTAATCCCGCGAGTTTAATTAATTGGCGTGGATCTTGATAATGTGAAAAGCTTCCGATTTCAGCTAATAAGTCGACAATCGTTGTATCTCCAAGTCCTGGTACCGTTGATAGCCATTCATACTCTACAGATGTTTTTACAAGCTCAATTAACTGCCCTGTAATACTTTCAATATCTTGTTCTAGCTGATGGTAACGGCGGACAAGTGTGGCAATTTCAATACGGGCCATCTCAAGTCCTTCTGTTACTCCGATAGAGCCAGCCGCGACTTCAATAAGGCGGACTGCTTTTGGTCTTTGAGGGGATTTTAGCCCCTCAACCTTACGAAAAAGGGATAGAACTTCATCGGGCTGTTTCTGGTAAAGATCACTTGGAAATGGTGTACATTCAAGTGCAGCTAAAGCCATCTTCCCAAAAGACGGAAACACCTGTACAAACTCTGGGAAATAGCGATCTAACCAACGAATAATCATGTTTTTGACAGCCCCTAATTCCTCTGTCAATTTACTCCTGAACGTCGACCCAACGCGAAGTTCGGCTTCCATGCCTTTTAAGATACGTGGGTAACTGAAACGTCCATCCTTAACTAAACGGGCAATAACCAATGCATCTTTGCGGTCATGCTTGGTTGGCAAATTGTCGTCCAACTCCTTTGATCGCTTTACATGCATAGGGTTTACCATGACCAAGGGGATACCCCTTTCCTCAAGAAAGTAGGCCAAATTGAGCCAGTAATGCCCTGTGGGTTCAATTCCCACAATGACTTCCGATTTCTCGTGTTCTTTCATTGCGGCTAAAACGCGCTGATAGAACAGTTCAAATCCATTTCCTGCTTGGGGCACAGAAAATGATTTTTGGAGCACTCGCCCACGGTCATCTACAATGCAAGCGTAGTGCGTACGCTTGGCAATATCAATTCCCACTACAAGTGTTTGTTCAGTGACTTGATTAATTTTCTGATTTTGTTTAAAATCCATTATGGAGTCCTCCTTGGTTACAAATTAGGGGTCATTCGTTAAGAGATGACACCCCGCATCATACCAGGAGGGCTCTTTTTGTTCAAGTCCCCGAAAGTCCTTCTAACAGGAATGCTCCTTTTTGTTTTACAAGGGGTATCTCCGATGCTGTTTCATAAAAAATCAGCGGTTCTCATGCTTTTATCAGCGGTTTTTGGAAAATATCAGCGGAAATTCAATACATATCAGCACTTCTTACCTATTTATCAGTGGACTGCCCGAATTATACAGGGAGGGGTATCTGGCATCCCAAGCTATCTCCACGCTGACATGCCGCCTTTTACATTTGTGATCTGCTTAAATCCCTGTTTCTTTAAAATTTTGCATGCTTTGCTGCTTCTCATCCCGCTTCGGCAGATGACCACCACTTCTTTGTCTTTCGAAAGCTGTGCGGATTTTTCGGCCAGCTGGTGCAAAGGGATGTTTTTAAATTCTTTGATGTGGTTCCCTTTGAAATCTGCAGGCGTTCGCACATCAATAAATTGCTTCCCTTTATCTTTTAATTCATTCTTTAACGTTGCTGTGGTGATCTGCCTGACCCCTTTTGCCGGGATCAGGCGGGGAATCACAAGCAGCACGATCAATACCAGGATGACAATATTTAAGATCGTCATATTGCGCCTCCGCTATTATTTTTTCTGAATCCAGAATTTAATCGTTGGTCCGTCTTGTTCGGTTTTCAAAATTTGATGGCCTGCATTTCTTGACCATGCCGGAAGATCATTGAGCGCGCCTCTGTCTGTTGCATGCAGTTCAAGCACTTCGCCGCTTTTAATTGTTTCGATGCCTTTTTTCAAGCGGATCACCGGCATCGGGCAAACCAGACCGCTCACATCCAGTACTTTATCCGCCTGTACTTCACCTGTAACTTCCGTTTCGCCTCTGTCATTCACAGTCGTTTTGCTGTCATTTTCAATGTTGCTTCCAAACACGCCGGAGTATGTTTTCCATCCACCGTCCACGTTTTTCACGTCAAAACCGTTGTTTTTCAGAATCCTCGTAGCCAAATAGCCGCGCAAACCAACCTGGCAGCTGACATAAACGGTTTTGTCTTTCGGAATTTCATCGAGCCTGTCCCTTAATTCGTTCAGCGGAATATTGATCGATCCTTTGATATGGCCGAATTCGCGTTCTATCGGTTCCCGGACGTCTATCAAAATCCCGTCATCTTCAATGATCTTGTCAATTTCATGCCACTGGACATGTTCGAGTTCCCCGTTCATGAGATTGGTAGCGACATAGCCAGCCATGTTGACCGGGTCTTTCGCAGAAGAATATGGCGGAGCATAGGAAAGTTCCAGGTTCGTCAAATCTTCAACAGTTAAGCCGCCTTTAATGGCCGTCGCAATGACATCGATCCGTTTATCAGCGCCGTCCGTACCGACCGCCTGTGCTCCGAAAATTTTTCCAGTATCTTTGTCAAAAATCAGTTTCAAGGAAATCGGCGTGGCGCCCGGATAATAGCCGGCATGCGAACTCGGATGAATATGGACGACTTCGTATGACACGCCAAGCCGTTTCAGCGTTTTTTCGTTATTGCCGGTTACCGCAACAGAGAGGTCAAATACTTTTGCAATCGAAGTGCCGAGCGTCCCCTCGTATTTTTCCTTTTTGCCCATGATGTTATTGGCGGCAATGCGCCCTTGCCGGTTTGCCGGTCCCGCAAGCGGGATCATTGTCTTGTTTCCGTTGATGTAATCCACAACTTCTACCGCATCACCGACTGCGTAAATATCTTCATTTGAAGTTTGCAAGTATTCGTTAACAACAATGCCGCCGCGCCCGCCCAAAGCAAGGCCCGTATCCTTTGCCAATTGGTTTTCCGGACGGACGCCGATCGCCAAAATCGTCATATCCGTTTCAATTTCTGTCCCGTCTGATAAAATCACTTTTTTTCCTTCATTTGCAAAAGCTTGAAGCCCGTTTTCCAACACAAGGCGGACGCCTTTTTCTTTCAAATGGTTGTGTACAAGGCTCGCCATTTCATAATCGATTGGCGCCATCACTTGGTTTGCCATCTCTACGATTGTCACTTGAATCCCGCGATGTGCAAGGTTTTCCGACATTTCAAGGCCGATAAAACCGCCGCCAATAATCACTGCACGTTCCGGTTTTTCCTGATCCACAAAGTTTTTGATGCGATCCGTATCCGGGATATTGCGAAGCGTAAAGAGCGTTTTGTTTTCTCCCAGCCCCGGAACAGGCGGCACAATCGGGCGTGCACCCGGGGACAAGAGCAGCTTGTCGTACGTTTCTTCGTACACTTCATTGGTCCGCAAGTTTTGTATGGTGACAGCCTTCTTCTCCGGATCAATTTTTGTTACTTCGCTTAAAGTGCGGATATCTATATTGAACCGTTTCGACATGCCCTCAACCGTCTGCACAAGAAGATTGCTGCGGTCCTTGATCGTTTCGCCGATATAGTACGGCAATCCACAGTTTGCGAAAGAGATGTATTCACCGCGTTCCACAAGAACGATTTGGATGTCTTCACTCAGCCTTCTGAGTCTGGCGGCAGCGGTTGCCCCGCCGGCTACACCTCCTACGATGATCACTTTCCTTACAGCCATGATATTTACCTCCTAATGATCTGTCTAAATACCCATATAGGTATATTGGAAACCAAAAAATAATTTGATTTTTATTTAACTTGGTATTTACAAAACTCATTTTATACCCCTATAGGTATATTGTCAATAAAATTTAACGAAAAAGGAGCCAATTGCAGCCCCTTATTCCGCCAAGTCTTTCTTCATTTTCTTAAATTCTTCTTCCGTGATCTCGCCTTTTGCATACCGTTCCCGCAATATTTCCAGGCTACGGTCTTCTTTCGGATGAACCCCGAAATCTTTTTCGCTTACTTTTTTAATGCCAATTACAATCAAATAAATAATTAATATGAAAATCAACAGCTGGACGATCATGCCAATCATCCCGAAAACGCCCATCATGCCGTATCCACCGTACTCATTGTACCACATATGCATAGACAAGCATCCTTTCATTTTTAATTTTCGCTCTCCAAATTATATTTCGATCTTCATACTTAATGTATCACCTTTTTCTAAAAAATTCCTTAAACATGCTTATATTGGCCTGTAATGGCTTCCAACTAATTCTTTGTTTTTCGAGGAATATCCGCAACGTCCAGAACAAGCTGAGAAATGCCGGTTTTCGGTATATCATACTTTGATCACCGTTTGGGGAGTGGGGTATAAGGGGTTGTGGACCCAAAAAGATTTTTTATCTCATAATTAGACAGTGTGGATTACTTCATTTTTTATCATCAATTGTCTCTGTAACAAATTTTTTCTTTACCACTCGTTCCCCGCCTCTATTTTTTAGATATAATATTAGTATAATTTAGTAAAATTGCCATTTTTAAAAAGGAGTTTTATCAATGGAAGACATCATCAACACCTATAAAAATGACCCCGAGTCCGTATACCACACTTGGTTCTTAAATAATGATGATAGATTAAAAGCTTTCCGGTCCATTAGAAAAAGCCTGGCAAAGGTTATAGATGAAATTGAAGAAGGCAAGTTTGGAAATGATTTTAAAGGTTCCAGTTTAGAAACGGTAGTGACGGCGATATCAGAACAGAAACAAATATTTGAAGGCGCCGCCCATGCATTTTTTTGGAAACCAAAACTGCGTATCCCGGATATTTACGAAAATGAGGCAAACAAAAAAGCGTTCGGGCGGTTTTTGAAAGCGTGCCTGAATGCAACAAATGAAAAACAAGTTTTGGATGAAATACGTGAATTGAATGGATACAACATAAAAGGGCTAGGACCGGCTGTTGCAAATATAATCTATTTTTTGCATCCGACTTTATTTCCTCCGTTTAATACAGCCATTGTGAAAGGCTTTAATTTGCTGTTCAGCCAAAAAATTAAACTCGGCTCCTGGCCTGAGTATTTAAAAATGAGGGAGATTATTCTCTTTAAAAATCAGGAATACCGTAACATGCTGTCCAAAGATTTGGGCGCTTTCGCCGGCCTTCTCTTTGAAATCGGATCGAACCGTTTAGTCATCGATGAAAATGCAAAACTTGTATTACAAAATGAACTGGATAAGCAGGTAAAAGCAATTGCACGCCGACATAAAGAAGTAGAGAAAGATATGGCGGAGGAAAACTCCCATTCAGAAATGCAATATGATCTTGCCAAATTAGGGCGGGCTTTAGGCTACAAAGTGTGGATAGCACGCAATGACCATAAAAGAAAATGGAACGGTGTAAGTTTAGGTGAGCTCTCCATCGTATTTAATTTAACCGCCTCATCTATCCGGTCCATGTTCATTTGCCTGCCGTTAATGCTGACGTTCGGGCCCATGCCGGACATGACAAATTTCCGCGTTTTCACCGCTTCTTGCACCGGCATTTTTTCGATCACAGCCAGTTTTTGTGGAACTTTGTAGGTCTGGTCGGACTTTCCTTTTACTTTAAAATACATGAGCGTTTCTTTCCCATTTTGGAGCCGGAGCGTGCTGCCGTTTTTCATTTTTGAAAAATCAACCAAAATTTCTGCACGTTCCCCGGGAGAAAGCGTTAATTTTTTCATTTGCACAGGCGTCTTGAGAAATCCCCCGTCGGATGCAATTTGCACAAATGTCCTGTTGCCGCTCAGATGAAGATTGTACGTCCTGCCGTTTGCCCCGTTTAAAATCCGGAAACGGACGAGGCCGCGCCTGACCGTTAACTGCGGCTTCACCGCGCCGTTTACCAGTTCGGTTGTGCCCTGGAAGCCGTACATTTCATCTGTCATATTTAATTTGTACACGAGCTGGCCGTTTTTGTTAAAGCGGCGGTCCTGCAGCACAAGCGGAAAATCATTTTTGCCGTAGTCTTTCGGAATATCAAGGCTTTCCGCATGTTTGTCATCGACATAAATCAGACCGGCCAGGCCTTTGTATACCTGTTCGCCTGTTTTTCCCATCGGATGGGGATGGTACCAGAGCGTGGCAGCCTGCTGGCTCACCGTAAACTTTGCTTTCCATGTTTTGCCCGGCTGGATGGCAGCATGCGGGCCGCCGTCAGCCGAACCCGGGACAATGAGGCCGTGCCAATGGACCGTCGTTGCTTCCGGCAATTTATTTTTTACGGTGATATTCACTTTTTCGCCCGTTTTCAACCGGATGACCGGCCCCAAATAGTCGCCGTTATATCCGTACGTTGCTGTTGTTTTCCCGGAAATAAACGCCTTTTTCCCCTGCTGTGCGGTTAAAGTATACTCCGCCACGTTGGGATCCGGGTTCGTATCTTTTAAAACGGCTGGAATGGGCAGATCCGGATGCTGTGCCGCTTTATGATTTGTGCTGATTTTCACATAGCCATTATAAAAGAAAACACCGCCAATACCCACAATGGCCACGATTAAAATCAGAGCCCCTAACTTTGTCTTGTTCATCCTACCCCTGCTTTTTCTTTTTTGATGTTCAGTACCATTGTAATGGTTTTTAACACCGGAAATCCATCGTTATAGATTGACGATTTTGTGAACATCTGTTGTGCATTGGCATCTTTGTTTTCAACTTTTTTACAGTGGGGTATAATAACTTTGTTTTCAACTTTTTTACAGTGGGGTATAATAATAGTGAAAAGGAGGGATTGAATATGTTTGATTTAATGCCGTTCAGAAGAAACGACGATGTTTTCGAACGTATGATGAAGACCTTCAATGAGATGTTTGATGCGAATGCGTTGGCGCCTTTTGCGAACGCAAACTCGTTCCGTACCGACATTACGGAAAAAGAAGATGCTTATCTTGTGGAGGCCGAACTGCCGGGCTTCTCAAAAGAGGACATTACCATTGATGTCCGCAATAATGAGCTGACCATCCGTGCAAAACGCGACCAAATGGAAGAAAGCAAAGATGAAAAACATAAAGTTATCCGGCAGGAACGCCGCTATGGCGAATTCGTCCGGAAGTTTTACGTGGATAATATTAATGAAGACGAAATCAGCGCCACCCTTGATAATGGCGTCCTGAAAATTCATATTCCGAAGAAAACGAAGGAAGGCCCATCCGGAAAACGGATTCAAATCCAGTAATCATGAAGCGGAGGCTTGTAATGCAAGCCCCCGCTTTTTTGTGTAAAAAAGAAGCCGGATAATCCCTTAATCCATCAAATCCTTCTTCATTTTTTTAAATTCTTCTTCCGTGATTTCCCCTTTTGCATACCGTTCCCGCAAAATGTCGAGGCTTTTGTCTTCCCTTTGATGCGGCCGGAATTCGCTCACTTTTTTGATGCCTGCCACTATCAAAAAAATCACGAGCACAAAGATGACAAGCTGGGCAATCATGCCGATTAGGCTGAATACGCCCATCATGCCATAGCCACCGTACATCATCATGGTCAGCACCTTTCCTTTTTACATTCCCTACTACTGTATACTGTACCACTTTTTTTTTAAAAAATCCTTGATCTATTCGGGCTTCCCTTCCCCCCTTTTTTTGCACTCTTGCGCAAATTCGGCCATCGTTTTCTCATCCATCGGGCCGATGACTTTACGGATGATGGTCCCTTCTGCATCAATAAAGTAAGTCGTCGGAATGGTAACCGTTTTGTAAAGGGTGCCGACGGAGCCGTCCATGTCAAACAGAATTTGAAAAGCAAGGCCGTTTTTCTTCACAAAGTCAAGCGGCGCATTCTCGTTTGTTTCGGTATTCGTTAAATTCACAGCAAGCACTGCGACATCCGGGTTTTTTTCATAGAAACGCTGCATATCCGGCATCTCCGCTTTACACGGCGGGCACCAGGAAGCCCAAAAATTCAGGATCACCGTTTTCCCTTTAAAATCAGACAGTTTGACCGTTTGCCCCGATAGATTTGTCAGTGCAAAATCCGGCGCCTTTTCCCCTTCTTTTGCTTCTGCACCGCCGGATAGCGGTTGTGCCTTCACCGCGGTTTCCTGCCTCTCCCCTGCTGTTTTATTTTTATCGGGATCGTCCGGTTTTTTTAAGGCCATAAGCAAAATGGCTGAGGCCAGAAGCACGGCGGCAGCCAGAAACACTCTTTTTTTCAACCGCTTCAACTCCTTTCCGGGTATTAAAGTGCTTTCTATCATTTTTATTCTTTTTTACGATGAAATAGAAGCAAACGCTATAATACCATTATTTGCAAAAGGGGCAGGAGACGCTCTATAAAACGAGATGGAACCCGACCGGTATTGCAAATGCAAAAAACGTGCTGCCACAAACCAGTATGCGGCCGATATCGGCTGGGCATCCAAGCAGGTTTAAAATACTTATAAGCTGTACAACCTGCTCGATTCGGGCAAAACGAACCTGGCATCCCGAAATCTCAACAGCCATGCAAAGAAAGCAGCAGGGTGCTTTATCCTGCTGCTTTACCCGTTTTCATTTCTCCTATGGCTGCGCCGGGCTTTTGCCAATGCGGGGAGCGGTTTAAAGCGTGCTTCCCGGCCGTTCAAAAAAGGAGAACCTTTGGCGTTACCATCCCCGGCTTGCGCCGCCGCCTCCGGAAGAACCGCCGCCGCCTTTGCTGCCTCCCCCGCCGCCGCTTCCGCCGCCACCGCCGCCGCGAAAGAACATCATCAGGATATTCAGCAGAAAATACGTCATGGTCCCGCCGAGAAACTTGAAATCAATGAAAATCAGGATAAGGATCCCAAGCCCGATCAAAATCTGTTTCCAGAACGAATAAGGGGAAGCCTGGGCGGAAGAGGGCCGCTCATACGCCTTTGGATGGGCTTGAAGATTTACATTGTATTCTTTCGCCGTTTCGGCGGCAAGCTTCTTATACGTATTGATAACCGCCGCATCCGGCTTGTTTTCTTTCAAATACGGTATGGCATACTGATCAAGGATCCGTCCTACTTTTCCGTCCGGAAGCGCCCCCTCCAAGCCGTACCCGACTTCAATTCTAATTTTCCTGTCTTTTACTGCCACTACGAGCAATACCCCGTTGTTCATGGTTTTATTGCCGAGCCCGTACTGGCGGAAAGCTTTGTTGGCGTAAGCATCAATGTTTGTGTCTTTCCCGGTCGTGTCCACAGTCAATACCGCGACTTGCGCTTTTGTTTGCTCATCTAGCTGCCTGCCGAGCGAAACGAGCTCCTGTTTCTGGCTGTCTGTCAGCACCCCGGCAAAATCCTGCACATAGATGTCCCCGGCCGGTTTCGGAATGCCCGCTGCAGCACGCGCACTGGGAACGGCCGTGCATACGGCAAACAGAAAGGCGAGAAAAACGGCTGTAATAAGCGCGGCCTTTTTCATCACTGATCACTGCTGTCCCCAAAATCAACTTTCGGGGTTTTCTTTGCACTTTCATCCGCTTTAAAATATTCCTTTTCCTCAAAACCGAACAGGCCGGCAATAAGTGCGCCGGGCATTCTTTTCACCTTTTTGTTATACGTTGCGACGGCGCTATTGTAATCCTGGCGCGCCACAGCAAGGCGGTTTTCCGTGCCGGCGAGCTCATCCATCAGCTGCGTGTATTGTTGGTTTGCTTTTAAATCCGGATATTTTTCAACCACCACCAACAGCCGGCTCAACGCACTGTCCAGGCGGTCGTTTGCCGCTGCCTGATCTCCGGGTGTTTTCGCCCCGGCCAATTGTGCGCGGGCTTTCGAGACGTCATCTATCACCGCTTTTTCGTGGGAAGCATAGCCCTTGACGGTGTTCACAAGATTCGGGATCAAATCCGTCCGCCGTTGCAGCTGGTTTTGAATTTGCGAATAAGATTGATTTACATTTTCTTCCGCATTCACCAAGCTGTTATAACTTGTAAAAACGCTGACGATCAGAACCACCAATATGGCGGCCACAATCAGCCATGGCATCCACTTCTTCATATACAATCCTCCTCATTTATGCTTATAAATCCAATACCCTGTCAAGAGCATTGAAATACCAGGCTCGGCAAATAAAAAGAAAACATGTACCGGCCGTCTATCATTAAGATACGGAGTGCCTGCCCAAAAGTTTCATGCTTCATGTAAAATATTTCCCGAGCAGGATGCCTGAAAATGCCAGGGCAATGCCGAACAGATAGCTCAACACAAGGTACGGGACAAGAATATGATATTTTTTGTCTGCTTGCAGCTGAATATTCTCAAGTTTAAAAGTGGAGAAAGTTGTAAAGGCACCCAAAAAGCCGGTCCCGAGAAGCAGGCGCCACGAACTCCCGGCACCAGCACCGAACAGAAGGCCGAGCATAAATGAGCCCGAAAGGTTAATGAAAAATGTGGCCAGCGGGAATTTTGCCGGAAAGGCCCGGTTGATCCACCGCGAAAGAGAAAATCGGGAAACCGCCCCGAAAAAGGCGCCAATTGCGATAAAGATGCCGTTTAAAACCATGAATCCGTCTCCTTTATTTACGCTGTATCTGAACCGACGCTGCCTTTAGCCCGCGAATGCAGTATTCCGCCAAGTTTAAAGCCGGCCCATGACATGAACAAGCCGCCAAATAAACTGCAGAAAACATACAACATCGCGGCAAACGCATGCGATTGCCGGATAAGCTGCACCGTTTCCACACTGAAAGTCGAAAATGTGGTGAAGGAACCGACAAACCCGGTGCCAAGTGCGGTTACAACATAAGGATGAATCTTTTTAGACTGAAATATATGCATCGTAAGCCAGCCAAGCAAAAAACAGCCGGCCAGATTGATCGCAAGTGTCGGGTATGGAAAAACGGCATGCGTGTACATGCCGATCCATATGCCGAAATAATAGCGTGCCAAAGCGCCGAAAATACCGGCAACCCCGACCCAAATATATAGCATACAGCTCCCTCCAGTCCATTGCGGCATGGAATTTGCCCCCTGCGCTGCTTTTTTCGTGAAAAGAGTTCCCGTGCCGTGCCTAAAGGTTCGTTTATTTTGTCAAAAGCCTTGCCAGCCCAAATGCAGCGGCAGCGGCCAAACCGCCAATCACAACGGTCTCAAGCCCGCTCTTCCACACATTGGAACCGGTAAACCGCCCTTTCACCGCCCCGAAAATAAACAGCACAACGAGCGTCACCAGGACGGAAACAAGCAGGGCCTGTGATGCCCTGGTGACAAAAAAGTACGGGGAAAGCGGGATCAGCCCGCCCACAATATATGACAGGGCAATCGTTAACGCGCTTTTTAAGCTGCGCCCCTTTTCCGGCTTCTCAAGCCCCAGCTCGAATTTCATCATAAAATCCACCCATTTATCAGGGTTTTCTGCCATTTTATCGACGATTGCCTCGATTTGTTCCGGTTTCAGATCATATGCCTTAAATACATCCCGGACTTCGTCTTTTTCCCGTTCCGGCACTTCTTCTACTTCCCGGTATTCCCTTTTTAATTCGCTATAATAATGTTCGGCATCCGATTTTGCTGCGAGATAACCGCCAAGCCCCATGGCAATGGAACCGGCCGCAATTTCTGCCGCGCCGGCCGCGAGAACGAGCACCGGCGAATCCACTGCACCGGATAACCCTGCCGCCAGTGCAAACGGCACGGTCAGCCCGTCCGACATGCCAATTACGATATCACGGACGGTGTCAGATGCCTGGAAATGTTCCTCAACATGTTCATATTCCGGCATTCCTTCTCTTCCTTTCTGTCTTTATAGGTATTATTGTAGCATTTCAAGCCGGAATTGGGCGAAAATGAACATAAAATTTACTTTCTTGTAAAAGTTTCTTTGCAAACTTTTGAGATACGCATATAATGAACTTAACAACTGACGTCCGTCCAAAAGCCAGTTTTCCGGCTTTTGGGCAGCATGTGTAAAAGGAGCCAATAAAATGTCACACGGCCATGGACACCAACACCATCATCATGAGCCGGCACAATACGGAAAAGTTTTCGCAGCCGGCATCGGGCTGAATATTCTTTTTGTTGCCGTTGAAGCCATTTACGGTTTCTTTTCCGATTCCCTTTCGCTGTTGGCGGATGCTGGCCACAATCTGAGCGATGTGCTCGGGCTCATTATTGCCTGGGCCGCTGTCTGGCTCGGCAAAAAATTGCCAACAAAAAAGCGCACATACGGCTATAAAAAATCATCCGTGATGGCTGCGCTTTTAAATGCGATTATTTTGCTGATTGCAATCGGCGCGATTTTTGTTGAAGCCGTCCAGCGTTTTGCCCATCCGGAACCTGTCGCAGGCAAAACGGTCATGATCGTTGCCGTGATCGGGATCGTTATTAATACCATCACCGCTTTACTGTTTATGTCAGGAAGAAAAACTGACCTCAATATCCGCGGCGCTTTTCTGCATATGGCTGCCGATGCGCTTGTCTCTCTTGGCGTTGTCATCGCAGGTGCGATTATCCTGTTCACAGGCTGGGAGTGGGTCGATCCGGTTACAAGCATCCTTATTGCGGTTGTGATTTTTGCAGGGACATGGGGCCTGTTGCGGGAATCAGCCGACCTTTCGCTTGATGCGGTGCCTGCAGGCGTTGATGCCGGTGCGATTAAAACCTATTTAGAACAAATTCCGACCGTTCTCAACGTCCATGATTTGCATATCTGGGGAATGAGCACAACAGAAACGATACTGACGGTCCATATTGTCCGCTCCCAAATTGAAGACAACGACCAGCTGCTGGAAAAGCTGGAAAAAGAACTGCATGACAAGTTCGGAATCGAACACGCTACCATCCAGATTGAGAAAGGGACATATGTTTGCGGGCTAGCGCCGGACAACAAAGTTTAAAAGCGGATAAACAAAACTTGCGGCAATCAACAGACATGCACGGATATAGCCGGATCCGCATGCAAAATCTCCGCAGGGCACAATACAGATACACTTTTGGCCCGAATTTTCCTCTTGTACCGGCAAAAGAAAAAAGGCTGCCACTGTGCAGCTTTTTTCTTTTGCTCCTTCAAAAGCAAAAACTTTTCGACAGATTTCTACATTTCTCCTTCGTTGTGGATATTCTTATACACATTTTGCACAAAGTAACACCAGGCCTTCTCACGTTTATAAACAATTTACCCACAAGATATAAACATTTTACTGTGGATAAAAGAACGCTTGTTCCGCAAGGCTAAATTTGGTAAAGTAAGAATACAAATACTCTCTCTTTATGATACGCAGGATGCTTAAAAAAAAGAACAACATTTTCAGAGGTGGTACAGATGTATAAGTTATCTGATGAACTATTGATCGAGTCCTATTATAAAGCAAAAGAGCTGAAATTAAGTGCCGAGTTTGTGAAGCTGATTGAAAAAGAGATTGAACGCCGGTCCCTGACCCATAAAATCAAAGCAACGTCCTAGCCACTTTTGCTTGATATGTGGCTTTTTTTGTGTGATCAATCCTTTTTTTCTTGAATATATATATAAATAAATGGCAGTTGGGAGGTTTGCGGGGGTGGACTTTGATCATTGGTATGATGCTATCTTGAATTTTATAAAATCGCAAGCCGCCAATGGATTGACAGTGGCAAACGGATGCTGCGGTGCTGCAGCGCTTTTTTATTGCGGCAATCATCAGCCGGCGGTTTCCGCAGCCTTGATCTTTGCCGCTGTATTGTTCGACCGCTATGACGGGAAACTGGCCAGGAAGTTAAAAATGGAATCCGCGCTTGGCAAGCAGCTTGATTCCCTTTGCGATTTGCTTTCGTTTGGCGCCGCGCCTGCCATGCTGATCCATACAGCGCTGTTTTGCCTGTACGGGGTTCCGGGTATGTTGGCCGCCATTTTTTATATGCTTTGCGGGATGATCCGGCTCGCCCGGTTTAATATCAGCAAGCAAGAGGGATTTTTTTACGGGCTTCCGATCCCCGTGGCAGGCTTATGTGTAACGGCCGGTTTTTTTGCCGTTCCTTATGTCACCCACTTCTGGTTGTTTGTGTGGATGGTGCTGTTGTCGGTCCTGATGGTGGCGCCGTTTAAGTTAAAAAAAATATGAAAAAGGCGCACTGCAAATTTTGCAATGTGCCTTTTTCATTATTCGCCGTTTTGTTCCTTTCTTTTTTCTTTCTCAAGCCGGTAAAATTCGTGGAACATTTTCATGAGCGCCCGCTTTTCAATACGGGATACGTAGCTTCTTGAAATGCCGAGCTCCTTCGCAATTTCGCGCTGCGTTTTTTCCTTTTTTAAATTCAGGCCGAATCTGCCGATGATCACCTGTTTTTCGCGTTCATCCAATATGTCAAAGAATTGTTTCACTTTTTCCAGCTCCATATTCAGCTGGATCGTGTCAAATACGTCTTCCGCTTCAGACTGGAGGACATCAATTAACGAAATTTCATTTCCTTCCTTATCCTGGCCGATCGGGTCATGCAGCGAAACATCTTTTTTTGTTTTCTTTAAAGCTCTTAAATGCATAAGTATTTCATTTTCTATACACCTGGCCGCATATGTGGCAAGTTTTGTCCCTTTCCCTTCCGAGTAGCTTTCGATTGCCTTGATCAGGCCAATCGTCCCGATCGAGATGAGATCTTCTGTATCTTCACCGGTATTTTCAAATTTTTTGACGATGTGCGCTACAAGCCGCAGGTTATGTTCGATTAAAATATTCCGGGCATCCGCGTCGCCTTCCGCCATCCGCTTCAAATATTTCCGTTCTTCGCTTGCCGAAAGAGGTTGTGGAAAAGCATTGTTTTTCACATAGGAAACCAAAAAAACAAGCTCTTTCATCATATAGCTTACCGCAGTTAAGATCCCCGACATCCTTCCACCTCCATTAGGCTTGAGCCTATATAGTTCAAACATATGAACAAGGAGGCGGAATTGTGTCTGTCCCGAAGAAAAGACGGTCTGGTAAATATTGCACGGCATTTAAAAAATCAAAAAACCGCATTACAGCGCGCTGTAATGCGGTTAAACAGATTCCTTAATTGTGTACAGCTTCATCCGTTTTTGTTTCCCGGATGATGTAATCAAAAGCGGCGAGCGCAGCTGTCGCGCCGGACCCCATCGAAATAATGATTTGCTTATAAGCGCTGTCTGTGCAGTCCCCTGCGGCAAACACGCCCGGAACACTGGTCGCGCCGCGCTTATCCACCACAATTTCACCCCGCGGTGTCCGTTCCACTGTATCGCCAAGCCATTCGGTATTCGGGACAAGGCCGATTTGGACAAACACGCCTTCGAGTTCAATATGGTGTTCTTCCCCGGTTGCACGGTCAATATATGTGATGCCGTTCACTTTATCCGTTCCGGTAATTTCTTTCGTTTGCGCATTTTTTACAACCGTCACATTCGGAAGGCTGTAAAGGCGCTCGAGCAGCACACGGTCCGCCTTTAATTCAGGCATAAATTCAATGACGGTTACATGTTTGACCACACCAGCAAGGTCAATGGCCGCTTCAATGCCGGAGTTTCCCCCGCCGATTACGGCAACATGTTTACCGGCAAACAACGGCCCGTCACAGTGCGGACAGTACGCCACACCTTTGTTTTTGAATTCCGCTTCGCCCGGCACGTTGATGTTGCGCCAGCGTGCGCCGGTGGAAATGATCACGGTTTTGCTCTTTAATACAGCCCCGTTTTCCAATTCAACCTCAACGAGATCTTTCTTTTCGACCCGTTTTGCACGCTGCAGATTCATAATATCAACATTATACTGTTTGACATGTTCTTCAAGGTTTGCAGCAAGTTGCGGGCCTTCCGTATACTTCGTGCCGATTAAGTTTTCAATGCCGACTGTATCGAGAACCTGCCCGCCAAAACGTTCAGCGACAATCCCTGTCCGGATGCCTTTGCGCGCCGCATAAATGGCTGCACTTGCGCCGGACGGGCCCCCGCCGATAACGAGCACATCAAACGGGTCTTTCTTTTCAAACTCGGACGGATCCGCTGTGCTGCCGAGTTTGGCAAGAATTTCTTCCACTTCCATCCGTCCGCTTTCAAAGAATTCGCCGTTCAGGTAAATGGAAGGGACGGCCATAATGCCTTTTCCTTCCGCTTCCTCTCTAAATGCAGCCCCGTCAATCATCGTGTGCGTAATATTCGGATTGAGCACACTCATGATGTTTAAAGCTTGTACCGCAACAGGACAGTTCTGGCAAGTCAGGCTGACATAGGTTTCGAAATGGTATTCGCCTTTTATGCTTTGAATCTGGTCAATAACCTTCTGATCCACTTTAGGAGGGCGGCCGCTGACCTGCAACAGGGCCAAAACGAGCGATGTAAACTCATGCCCGAGCGGTACGCCTGCGAATACAATCCCGGTATCTTCTCCCGGTCGGTTTACACTGAAACTCGGGGTTCTGTCGAGTTTTGTGTTTTCCACTTTTATCCGGGGCGACATGGCAGCCAATTGGTCAACCAGTTCGAGCATGTTCCGTGATGTTTCATCGGATCCCGCGCTCACTTTCAGCAGAACGTCGCCCTCCATCATTTGCAGATACTGGGCCAGTTGCGCTTTAATCTCTTCATCCAGTATCATATCGGTTCAGCTCCTCAGATTTTGCCTACAAGATCAAGGCTTGGTTTCAGTGTTTCACCCGTTTCTTTCCATTTTGCCGGGCATACTTCACCTGGATGCTGGCGTACATATTGTGCGGCTTTGACTTTGTCGATCCATATGCTTGCGTCACGGCCGATGCCGTCAGCGTTGATTTCAACCCCTTGGATGACGCCGTCCGGATCGATCAGGAAAGTGCCCCTGTCAGCAACGCCTTCTTCTTCGCGCAATACATCAAACATACGGGTAAGTTTTTGTGTCGGGTCGCCGATCATGGTGTATTCGATTTTGCTGATCGCTTCAGAATGGTCATGCCATGCTTTGTGAACAAAATGAGAGTCTGTTGAAACCGAATAGACTTCCACGCCGAGTTCTTTTAAAGCGGCATAATTTTCCTGAAGATCTTCCAGTTCAGTAGGGCAGACAAATGTAAAATCAGCAGGATAGAAGCAGACAATGCTCCAGTTTCCATTGAAATTTTCATCCGTCACTTCGACAAATTCACCGTTGCGGTATGCTTGTGCTTTGAATGGTTCAATTTTTTTGCCAATAAGGGACATCGTGCAATTCCTCCTTAAAATCATTTGTGGTAAATGATCATGGTTCACTGACCAGGCCAGCAAACAATAATCATTTTAATTCAATACCAATTATTATATGGAATTAATTTCGTGTCAAGCAATTACACCCGGTTTTCTATTTTATCGTTTCCTGATTTTATATGATATAGTCATAAAACCATGATATTTATGTTTTTTATGCTGTTTCCGCCTCTTTTTTTCACCTCTGTAATTGAAAATCAGGGCAGATAATTGAAATTTTTTACGCCCAGAGACCGCCGCTCTCCCATTTCAGTATTGAGAATGCTTTTCAATAGATAGATGTCAAAAAAGCCGGTGGCCGGAGCCATCAGCTTTTTCTTTTCCGCCTGTGGAAAACAGCGGTAAAAATCAAAATATGCAAAAACATAGCGCCATCCCCTGATCCGGTTTTGCTAGGTGGAATCTGTCTCCATAAAGATAAAGTCCAAACGTTTCTGATAACGGGCCATCGTCAACCGCTCCTTTCTTCAGGTGTTTTTTCAGCTTAAAAATGCCTTGCTTGGAATGCCTCACGCTTTGCATTCATTTCATCGTACAGCCTGAAAACTTCTTCATCACGCTGCCTTTGTTCTGCCGTCTTTTTCAGCCGTTTAATCGTGACGGTAATAAAGATTAAATTGAGTGTCATATTTTTCCACCTCCTTAAGGGCGCAAAAAAACCGCAGGACAGGCATGATCCCGCGGCTTTCCGGAAAAAAACCGCACGGATCAGGCAAATGCATCCTGCGGCTTGTGCGTCAAGTTAAAAAATCAGCGCAAATTCAAACCGATACGGAGCGGATGCAGAACATGTTCAGTTGCAACTGCAGAAAATAGGATTGTGTATGCCATGTTCTTCAACCTCCTTTGAATTTGCTTACATAGGAAAGTATATCCAATTCCGGCGGGTTTGTAAACCGCAAATTGGCAAAAAAATAAAAAAAGGCCGAAAACCTTGTATGCCGGACAACCGTGTGCTTCGTTACTGCACCGCCCGCGTTACAAAGGCCCCTGCCTTTTCGATTATGATTTGCGATTATTCCGCTGTAAAAGCTGTGCGCCTTCTTCGCTTTTTAAAAGCTGTTTATGGTAAGCACGTGAAATCGAGAAAAACAAAACAGATACGGCAACAAACCCGCTTGAAGCAACGAGTAAAATTTTTGTCCCCAGTTCGGATTTCCCTTCGATCGGCATCACCGCACCCAAATATAAAAAGCCCGTCACAGCAAGCAGCACGATGCCGTACATTTTAAAATCCACCATTTTCACATACATCGATTTCGCTTTCTTCAACCGCCTCACCCTTTCTATCAATCTGCTAAACCTACTCTATCACAGATGAAACATAAAAAAGACAAGTAATTACAGGAAAGGAAGGAAAAAAATGGGTCTACAGATTTTCAACAATACCCGTGACAAGATGGGCAGAGTTCACGGCCGCCGTTTCAAGATATTCATCAAAAGAGATCCCGGACTCCTGCCCTGCAATATCGGAAAGGGAGCGGATGATCACAAACGGGATGCCAAATTGCCATGCCACTTGTGCGACGGCAACGGCTTCCATTTCCACCGCCTGCACTTCCGGGAAGTGCTCCTTTACAGCCGCCGTTTTCGCAGGATCATCCATAAACGAGTCCCCGGTAGCAATCAGTCCTTTCACAACCTGAATGCCAGGCAGTTTCCCTGCGCAGCTTTCCGCAATCCGGACAAGTTTCTCATCCGCCAAAAAAGCGGGCGGCATTTGCGGCACTTGCCCGTATTCATAGCCGAATACTGTCGCGTCCACATCATGGTGGCGTACTTCCGTTGAAATGACGACATCGCCGACGTGAAGGGCGGGGTTTGCGCCGCCTGCTGAACCGGTATTGATTAAGCAATCCGGCGCGTATGTTTGCAGCAAAAGGCCGGTAGAAAGCGCAGCATTCACTTTCCCGATGCCGGATCGAAGCAAGATGACATCTTTCCCTTTCATTTTTCCCGCCGTATATTCATAACCGGCAATCGTTTTAACTTGCGGGTGCTCGATCTGCCCGCGCAAAATCGACACCTCTTCTTCCATTGCGCCGATGATTCCAATTCTCATATGACTCCCTCTTTCGTCCAAAAGTTCCAATCCCCATTATATAGCAAAAAAGCAGAAGTGGATACGGCTTGCCAAAAAAACAACGTCTGATACGATGAACATGGAGGTGTACGAAAATGGCATTTGAGCTTGACAGGATAGAGGATAAGATTGAATTTTTCGAAGCGGACCGGCTTGAGGCGCTCGAGAAAAAAATCAATGATCAAATCGAAGCCAATAAAACCTTGCTGCTCCGGGTGGCGTCCGTTTCCCACCAAATGCAGTTTGACGCGGACGGCAGACCCCATTATTCCGCGGTCGTCCATTTTACGGCACAAAAATAAGCGGCACAGACGGCCGCTTATTTTTTATCGTTCTCGATCAATTCATACATCTTTGTGGGTTTCCACCCTTTTCCGTCCACCCATGTCAAATAAACACGGTAGGTCGTATCGGCATTTTTCGCGGAAACCGTCCCGATCGCCTCATCGGTCGTTGCCCCGTGTTCCAAAAACCAGACCGTCATATTGTCTTCCGGTATGCCTGTTGCATACGACAATGCCTTCAGCTTTTCCTTCCAGTCAAGGGAAGTGGACGAGGCGGAATAGACATGTCCGCCTGTTTGTTCGGTTCCGACCGGTTTCCAGCTGGAATCGGTAATGACTTCTTTCACATTCGGTTCATTGCTTTTTTCCACTTTACGGGTTGATTTTTTGCTGTCTTTGTCCGCCGTTTTTTTGGATGTATGAGATGATGTCGTTTCATGGCCGGATGAAGCAGTCTTTGTTACGGCCGCTTTCTTTTCTTTCGGTGCCGGTTTTGAGTTGTCGTTCCCGGCGAAAAAAATGGAGTAAGCCACAATACAAATAAGCGCGATGACAATCACAATCAGTGTATTTAAAATGATGTTTGTTTTCCGCCGTTTTGACTGCTGCATGGCCTGTTTCCGTTCTTCACGGCTGTAAAATTCAGGCAAGGTCATCCCTCCACTTCATGGCCTTATCATACCACGGTTTTACCGAATCGAAAAGGCGCACAAAGAAAATTCGGCGGGCATGGCCCACCGCAATCCGGATGTGATAAGCGTTTGCAGCAGGCCGTATCCTTTACAACTTGCACCTTGGAACACCTGCGCACCCGCTCCGGATTATTGAATCGAGATGATTTTGACTCTCATATCCCCGCCCGGCGTCTGAACCGTGACTTCCTCTCCGACGCTTTTCCCGAGCAGGCTTTTTGCAATCGGGGAATCGTTTGAAATTTTTCCTTCAAACGGATCGGCTTCAGCGCTTCCGACAATCGTGTACGTTTCTTCTTCCCCGTCCGGTAGTTCCACAAAAGTAACGGATTTTCCGAGCGATACCGTATCTGTCCCGTCATCTTCAATGATTTTCGCGTTGCGGATCATGTTTTCAATCGTCGTAATGCGGCCTTCCACAAAAGCTTGTTCTTCTTTCGCGGAGTCGTACTCGGAATTTTCGGAAAGGTCCCCGAAACTTCTGGCAATTTTTATCCGTTCGACGACTTCTTTCCGTTTGACCGTTTTTAAATATTCCAGTTCCTGTTCCAATTTTTCTTTCCCGTCCTGGGTCATCGGGTAAACTTTTTCCTGAGCCAAATCCCTTCACTCCTATATCTCTTAGTTATCAAATGTGTATGCGTTTCAACATACAAGATGACGCTTTCTGCAAGCGGCTGTGTTTTTTCCACCATGTTGTTTAGCGCGCCGAAAAGATTCCGGCGCGCTCACCATGTATTCTAAATAATCGTATTACAAAAAAGACTTTTGTTCAAGGATGGATTGCAATTTTGTCACGACCAAATCAATCGCCACCCGGTTTTGCCCGCCTTCCGGGATAATGACGTCCGCATATCTTTTTGTCGGCTCGATGAACTGGTTGTGCATCGGCCTGACCACCGTAATATACTGCTCGATGACCGACTGGAGCGTCCTGCCGCGCTCTTCGATGTCCCGTTCAAGCCGCCGGATGATCCGCAAATCGGCATCGGTATCGACATACAGCTTAATATCCATTAAGTTGCGCAATCTCTCATCTTCCAATACTAAAATGCCTTCCAAAATAATGACATCTTTCGGTTCCACATGGATGGTGCGGCTAGCGCGCGTATGTTTGGAAAAATCGTAAACCGGTTTTTCAATTGCCTCATAAGAAAGCAGTTTATGCAAATGCTCAATTAACAGGTCATTATCAAATGCAAACGGGTGGTCATAATTGGTTTTCAGCCTTTCTTCAAACGGGAGATGGCTTTGATCTTTGTAGTAAAAGTCCTGTTCAAGTACCAGAATGGAGTGTCCCTTCAAGCTTTCGTAAATCGCCCGGGTAACGCTTGTCTTCCCGGACCCGGAGCCCCCGGCCACGCCAATCACAGCCGGCTTTCGTTCCATTTTCTTCACCTCTTCATACTGACTGCCAATCCATCTCCGACTGGGAAAATCGCGGTGATAAATTGCTCATGTTGCATTAACCATTCGTTGTAGCTTCTGATTTTCCGCACCAGATTGCTGACTTGTTTCTTTGCGATGAAGTCTTGTACCACAAGGCCTTTAAATAGCACGTTATCCGTGTATACACATCCCTTTTCCCGCAGCAACGGCGTAAACGAATCAAAAAATTTCCGGTACTGCCCCTTTGCCGCATCAATAAAGATCGCATCGTACGGGCCAAGTTCCCGGGCCTTTTGGATGACGTCAGAAGAAAGTGCATCCCCTTTCAGCAGGCGGATCCGCCGGGATAAAGGAGTGCGGGCAAAATACGCATTTGCCTGGGCAACCCTTTCTTCTTCGCGTTCAATGGTGACGATTTTTACATCTGGAAGCGCATCTGCCATTTTCAGGGCCGAATACCCGATCGCCGTCCCGATTTCAAGCACGCTTTCCGGCTTTTGAATCCTTAACAACTGGCAGAGTGTTTCCACTCCGATCGGATCCATAATCGGAATATGCTCTGATTTTGCAAATGACGCCATTTCTTCAAAAAGCGGATCTTTCTTTTGCATCAACTGTTCTATATACGCTTCGACAGGGCCGTTCATCGCTGGGCCCTCCGGCATAAACACATTTCCATAACTTCTCCCTGCTTCTCAAAAAAATTCCGCTTATTATCGTAGCACATTTCAAACGGGAAAGCGAATGTTTACCGTTTCGCCTTCGCAATGTACTTTTCCTTTAAAGCATTATGTTCCTTCAATGTCTTGGCAAAATAGACTTTTCCTGTATCCACATTTGCAAGAAAATAGAGATAATCGGTTTTTTCGGGCTTGAGCGCAGCCTTGATCGATTGTTCTCCGGGACTTGCAATCGGGCCCGGCGGCAGGCCTTTATGTTTGTACGTGTTATAAGGGGAATTCACCCGCAAATCTTTATACGTCACTTTTTCTTTATGCCGGTTTAAAGCATACAGTACGGTCGGGTCCGTCTGCAGCGGCATATTCTTCTTTAATCTGTTGTAAAAGACGCTTGAAATTTTTGCCCTGTCCGCTTTTTCAGTTGCTTCTTCCTCGATAAGTGAAGCCATCGTAAGCAGTTTGTGCGGCGTTAAACGGGCCTGTGTGCTTTTCCCAGCGTAAGCGGAAAAAACCGCATTTGTTTTAGCCACCATCGTTTCCAGTACGGCATCAAGCGGCACATGCTGATCATAAAACGAATAGGTCGCCGGAAAAAAGTAGCCCTCGAGCGGATGCCGGATCTGCTGATTGAAAACTTCTTTTGTCACAAGGCGCGGATATTTTTTCATCAAATGTTGTACAAAAGCAGGGTCATCTGCCCGCTTGAGCACCTCTTCTTTCCGGAAGGAGCTGTGTTTTTGGATGATCTCCGCAATTTCCTCAAGGCCGGCCCCTTCCGGCACGGTAAAGCGGATCATGGCAATGCCGCCTTTTTGCATGCTGCTGACGATCTCGCTCGTATCCATGGACGGCGACATTTGATAGGTGCCGGCCTTTAAACCCGACTGGTGGTGGGATTTCGCATAAATTGCAAAAGCCCAGGCATTTTTGATAATCCCGTTTTTTTGCAAAATATGCCCGATCTCTTTTACCCCGGAGCCGGGCGGAATCGTGACGAGTTTTGTCTTATGGCTTCCAGGCTCCACCGGTTTCAGCGCCGACACGTAAAAAAGGGCAGCCCCTCCAAAAACAACAACAGCCAGCATGATGATGCATGCGGCTATCCATAATTTCGGTTTCTGCTTCATTTTTTGAAGCAACAGTTGAAACGGATTTTTCTTTCCGGCCAAAACAGAATCTTCCTCTCAATAAGAAAAATCTTAAAACAAGTACAGAAAGCCATTTTCGACTTTTTTCCTGTCCATTATACTACAAATTTCGCCAAGTTTTATTTCATTTTCTTTTCAAAAGGGAAAGTCTTCCATTCCGGCAGATGGAAAAAGCACACGGTTTGTCCCGTGTGCATGTTCAAGATGCGTTTATGCTTCTTCTTCATCGAGAAACGTATTCAGCATTTCCTCGATCATTTCCCACTCTTCATCTGTTTCAATCGGCTGGAGATCCCCTTCTGTGCCGTCTTCATTTTCCACATAGGCGGAAGCATGGATTTCGATGCTTTCATCCTCGTCTTCTTCCGCGCCAATCGGATAATACAGGACGTACGATTTTCCGAAATCTTCGGATTCAAACGTAAAAAGCACTTCATACAATTGTTCGTTTCCGTCTTCGTCCACTACGGTAATATGCTGGTGGTCTTCGTGGTCATGTTCATGGTTATGTGTCATTTCTTCACCCCGTTAAGTTTGACTGTCAAGGAATCCTTGCAAAATTACACTTGCCGCCATTTTATCAATTACTTTTTTCCTTTTTTTACGGCTGACATCGGCTTCCAGTAATATTCTTTCCGCTTGTGCCGTGCTTAAACGTTCGTCCCATAAAATAACGGGCAGATTGAGCCGTTTTTTTAATTCTTCGGCATAAACCTTTGAGGCCTCTGCCCGTGGGCCGATCGTGTTGTTCATATTTTTCGGGAATCCGACGACAATTTTTTCGACGCCGTGGATTTGCGCGAGTTCAGCGACCCTGTCGAAACCGAATTTGCCCTTTGCTTCATTGATGGCAATCGTTTCGATGCCTTGGGCAGTCCAGCCCAGGGCATCGCTGACCGCCACACCGACGGTTTTCGAACCGACATCAAGGCCCATAATTTTCAATTTGATCCCCCGCGATGTTGTTTCAAATACGATTTGACCAGTTCTTCGATAATTTCATCCCGTTCCAGTTTGCGAATCATATTCCGGGCATCCTGATGGCGCGGGATATAAGCCGGATCGCCCGAGAGGAGGTATCCGACAATCTGGTTAATCGGGTTATAGCCCTTTTCCTCGAGCGCGCTGTATACATGGAGCAAAACTTCCTTGACCTCGTGTTCCGTCGGTTCTTCCGGAAAATTAAACCTCATCGTTTCATCGAATGAGCTCATTATCGCAGCACCTCTCTACTAAAGCTTGGTTTTTTAGATGTTCCGGTTTACACAAATTTTGAAGGTGCATTTTCCGCTTTCTGCCTGAAAACGATCCGTGTAAACAACCAGCTTTGTTTCATTGTACACTACTTTTTGCTTGAATCAAACGGATTTTACCCATTCTTCTACAATTTGTAATGCGGCATCAATTTGTTCAGGCTGTTTGCCACCGGCCTGCGCCATGTCCGGACGGCCGCCGCCACCGCCGCCGCAGCGCGATGCCACTTCTTTTACAAGCTTCCCGGCATGGTACCCTTTTTCGACAAGGTCTTTGGTGACGCCGGCAATGAAGCTGGCTTTTCCTTCTGTCGCCGCAGCGAGGACAATAATGCCGCTTCCGAGTTTTTGTTTTAAATCGTCCGCCATATTGCGCAGTTGGTTCATGTCGCCGGCTTCGACTTTCGCCGCGAGCACATTTATGCCGTCTACTACTTTTACGCGGTCCACAAGCGATCCGGCTTCGATATTGGCGAGTTTTGCGGCCAGGGATGCATTTTCACGCTGCGCTTCTTTCAATTCCTGCTGGAGGGCGTCGATCCGATCCGGCAATTCTGTTGGTTTTGCTTTTAATTTGGCGCTTGCCTCTTTTAAAAGGTGGAGCTGTTCCTGCATCAATCCGTAAGCATATTTTCCCGTTACCGCTTCAATCCGCCTTGTCCCTGCACCGATTCCGGATTCGGAAACAATTTTGAACAGGCCGATCTGGGCTGTGTTCGAAACATGGCAGCCGCCGCACAGTTCCAGGCTGTAGTCGCCCATTTGAACGACGCGGACGATCTCCCCGTATTTTTCGCCAAACAACGCCATCGCGCCCATCGCTTTCGCTTCGTCCAGTTTTTTCAAATCCGTTGTAACCGGCAGGCTTGCCCAAATTTTTTCATTGACGATCGTTTCAATTTTTTCGAGTTCTTCTTCTGTCACCTGCCCGAAATGCGAGAAGTCAAAACGGAGGCGTCCAGGTTCGACAAGCGATCCCGCCTGGTTGACATGAACGCCGAGCACATCCTTCAATGCCTGGTGTAACAGATGGGTAGCAGAGTGGTTCTTTTCCGTGTCACGGCGTTTTGCTCCGTCCACCTGTGCAAATACTTCCTGGCCGGTTTTGATGGTGCCTGATACGACAACGCCCTGATGCAAATTTTGGCCGTTCGGCGCTTTCTGCACATTTGTGACCTCCACTTTCAGCCCTTCTGCTGTCAAGGTGCCATGATCGGCAATCTGGCCGCCGCTTTCCGCGTAAAAAGGGGTTTGATCTAAAATGAACCGGATTTCCTCTCCGCTGGCAGCCGACTCCGTGATGTCACCGTCTTTTAAAAGGACAGCGACATGTGCCGTCCCCTCCAGGTGGTCATAACCGATAAATTCGCTTTTCACTGTAATATTGCCGAGCACGCCGCCTTGGACGGACATCGATTCTGCCTGCTGGCGGGCGTTGCGTGCGCGTTCACGCTGCCGCTCCATTTCTTTTTCAAAGCCTTCATGGTCGGCACGGAGCCCCTGGTCGTGCGCATACTCTTCTGTCAGTTCAACAGGGAAGCCGTACGTATCGTAAAGCATGAAAATATCTTCACCCGGCAGCTGTTCTAAGCCGTTTTTCTTTGCCGCCCTGATCCGTTCTTCCAAAATGGAAAGCCCTTCGTTCAGCGTTTCCTGGAAACGTTCTTCTTCGGAACGAACCACTTTTTGCACAAAATCGGCATTTTTTTCCACTTCCGGATAATAGGAATTCATAATCCGGCCGACCGTCGGCACAAGCTTGTACATAAAAGCGCCGTGAATATCGAGCTGAATGGCGTATCGAACCGCCCGGCGCAAAAGCCTGCGTAAAACATAGCCGCGGCCTTCGTTTGACGGCAGTGCCCCGTCCGCAACCGCAAAGGCAACGGTGCGGATATGGTCGGCAATTACTTTAAATGCCGTATCTGCCTCTTTGTTTCCGGCACGGTATTTTTTACCGGAGATTTTTTCGACCTCTTGAATAATCGGCATGAACAAGTCGCTGTCATAGTTGGTATCGACCCCTTGCAGCACGCATGCCATCCGTTCGAGGCCCATTCCGGTATCAATGTTTTTCTTCGGCAGCTCCGGATACTCGCTGCGCGGAACCCCTGGTATCGCATTAAACTGGGATAACACGATATTCCAGATTTCAATATAGCGGTCGTTTTCCATATCTTCCTGAAGGAGCCGGATTCCTAACCGTTCCGGGTCGTATTTTTCCCCGCGGTCGAAGAAAATTTCCGTATCCGGCCCGGATGGCCCTTCGCCGATTTCCCAGAAATTGCCCTCGAGCGGGATAATATGATCCGGGGACACCCCGATTTTTTTCCAGCATGCAATCGAATCCAGGTCATCGGGATAAACGGTGACATACAGTTTTTCTTTTGGCATGCCGAACCATTTGTCGGAAGTCAGCAGCTCCCATGCCCAGGCAATCGCTTCTTCACGGAAATAATCCCCAATCGAAAAGTTGCCGAGCATTTCAAAAAATGTATGGTGGCGCGCTGTTTTTCCGACATTTTCAATATCGTTTGTCCGGATTGCTTTTTGCGCGTTGACAATGCGCGGGTTTTCCGGAATGACCGTGCCGTCAAAATATTTTTTTAAAGTGGCCACACCGCTGTTAATCCAAAGTAGCGACGGGTCATTGACCGGGATCAGTGAAGCGCTCGGCTCGACTTTATGCCCTTTTTCCTTAAAAAAGTCCAAAAACATGCTGCGGATTTCCGCACTTGATCTTTTCTTCATGAGAAAACCTCCTCTGTTTATTTATGAAAACCGGAACCCCCCGGACGCAAAAAAGCCCCCATCCCGGACAGGGACGAGAGGCTTGCTCGCGGTACCACCCTGATTAAAGGCAAAAAACGCCCTTCTCTTTGGGTGCCTGTAACGGGGCAAAACGGCAGGGTTTGGCTGCACTCCGGATTAGCGTTCTGTTATCCTTCATTTTGGAATTTCTTTCAGCCGCGGAAATTCCTCTCTGGGCCGTACATCACGGTTTAAAATGGGCGATAACATACTCGATCTTTCTTCGTTTTTTGATATGCAGTTCTATCAATAGGAACGGCCTGTGCTGCGCAATTCCCAAGCCCGGACAAAAATCCCTGTCCGGAAGCCTATTTTGCCCACAGGACACGTATGTTCATGGGTAAATTATAAAAAAGTTTACTCCGGTTTGTCAACTTGATTCGTGCGGCCTGAAAAGCGCAAAGTTTTGCGAGCATGGATGATGGCCACTTTCAGCACGGCAAGCGCCGGCACAGCGAGAATCAGTCCTGCGATCCCCGCGATTTCCTCTCCCGCGATCAAGGCGATGATGATAAACAGCGGGTGAAGATGCAAAGATTTCCCGACAATAAAAGGGGAAAGGATATTGCTTTCAATAAATTGCAGGACGAACACAATGATGACCACATAAAGGACAAATTTTAATGAAATGGTCGCCGCAATAACCGAAACGGGAATGGCGCCCAAAACAGGGCCGAAATACGGAATGACATTGGTGACCCCGATGATGATACCGAGTAAAATCGGGTATTTCATGCCAAGGATGGCAAATGCGACAAAAGAAAGAAAGCCGATCAACAGGCAGTCCAAAAGCTGGCCGCGGAGATAGCCACCGATCGACCGGTCGACATCGCGAATAAATGCTGCAGCGGACGGCCGCCATTTTTCCGGCGTCAATGCCAGTGCCGCTTTTTTGACATGTTCAAAATCTTTCAGAAGGTAAAATGAAATAAACGGAATGACGGCAAGCGCAATGGCGTAATTGACAAGTTGCATCAGCATATTGATTGAATTTGAAACATTTGCAGAGAGCCATAATTCAAAGCGTTCAATGCGCTCGTCAATCTGGTCCTGAAGCCCGTCCGGCCAGTGCTTCATCGATGTTTGCAAGTAAACAACGCCGTCCCTGTACTGGTCTGCAAACTGCGGCAGATGTTCCGACAGATCGTTCATTTGGGCGATCACAAGCGGCAGCCCTCTGTAAACGCCGTAAGCGGTGCCGCCAAAAAACAAAATATAGATAATCAGGATGGCAAGCCCTCTCGGCAGCCCGTTTTTATAAAGAAATTCAACAAGTGGGTGGAGGATGTAAGCGATAAAACCGCCGATTAAAAGCGGCAGGCATACCGCCAGTACGACGCGCAATACGGGCGCCCAAAAAGGCTTGAGTAAAAGCAGCACATATAAAATAATCAGAATAAATAACAACCAAAACAATTTATACAGCCATGTACCGCGAAACCGTTGCATAAAAAAACCTCCCTCCTTCAAGTGTTTGCGAAAGAGGGAAGTTTATGAGGATTTTTATCACCGGTCCAATGCAGCAACCTTTGGGACAACTGAAACACGGAGGACGCAAAACCTTATAAACGAGAACACCGGGCTTCGTGAAAAGGGATGCAGCGGGACAGGGATATCCGCCCATTTGGCAAGATGCATCCGTGCGTTTCCTTTCGTCCGTTGGCGTCCGGCCAGGGAAACGAGACCGGGGTTTTTATCGGATAGGCGGTTTTAACGGAATGCCTTGCGCACCCGCTTTGCCATTTTCCGCATCTGCCGCCTGTCCGCGAAGCCATTCTTCGCCATCTGGGCAGCGGCCATTCCCGCACCAAAACCGACTGCAGCCATCATCATTTTGTTCATTTCCCCATTCCCTCCATTCAGCTGAGTTTGCGTGCTTCTTCCTCAAACAAATCATCCAAAGAGCTCAATGTGCCGTCTTCTTCCACCTGATGCGTATGGATTGTATTTTTTGCAACCGATAGTTCAATAAAACAGTTCCAGCAGTAATACTGGTTCACGCCGATTTTTCCGATGTCCTTGCTTCGGCAATTCGGGCATTGCATGGTAAGCACCTCGCTTTCAAGGTCCATTTTTGCTTACCAATATGCCCAATTTTTCCAAAAAGCATACGTCAAACCGGCATATATAGTTTGCCGGAGCGGACTGACAGCATGCAAGGAAACGGTTCCCAGCGTATGATCGTCCATTCCGGAAAAAATATAGGAAACCAACAGCAGGAAGTGACATGTATGCAAAACATTAAACCGCTTTTGATTAAAATCGCCGGGCATTTTATTTTTTTGTATTTGGTGCTCGGCTTCATTTACGGCATGTCTTTTTTCGGTGTGCTGTTTACAGCGCTCTTGCTTAGCGTGATTTCTTATTTTTTGGCTGATCTTGGCCTTCTTCCGCGCACAGCGGACTGGTTTGTACTGATCTTAGACTTTGGGCTTGCATTTTCTGTCATCTGGGGGATGACTCGGTTTTTCGCCCACAACCATTTGCCGGGGCTTCAGGTTTCGATCGGTGCTGCCGTCGTCATCAGCGTATTCGAACATTTTTATCACCAATATTTAACCGACTATGTGCTCCAAAAAGGGGTTCCGCGGCGGAGCAAAGCACAAACCCTCCGGTACGGCACGGAAACCGCAGAGGAAATCCGTCCGGAAACGGGAAAGAAACAGCAATAAGGGCTTGCCGGGATGTTTAAACCGGGGTTTCGCAAGCCCTAATTTTTTTGTTTTTCTTCAAAAGGAACCGGCGTCATACAGCGAAAAGCGACCGGTGATGACAGTACGATCGATGTGTTGATGTTTCCATAAGGGGTGAGCCGGTCAATCAGCTTGCTCAGATGGTCCATAGAGGTAACGGCAGCTTTCAGCAAATAGCTGACAGCGCCTGTCAAGCGATGGCATTCAACAATTTCGGGAACCTGCACAATCCATTTCTCAAATTCTGTATAAGTGGACATCTTGATCTCACTTACCTGCATGTAAGCAACCACTTCCCTGCCCACAGCTTTCGGGGATACCCTTGCGCTGAATCCTTCGATAATCCCCTTCTCCTGCAGCCGTTTCAACCGTTCCTAAATGCTCGGGCGGCTGAGGGACAATTTCTTCGATAAATCACTTAAAGTCATGCGCCCATCCTTTTGCAGCATTTCAAGAAGACGAATGTCCAACTGATCCATGAAAAAGCCCCCTTTGCAAAATGCAGTTTGCAATACGAAAACTTATTCAAAATAGAAAGGTTTACACCCGAAATTGATACAGTTTATTATTTCGTTTCTTTTTGCAATCATTTATGATGGATTCCGACACAAAATCTTATAAATTTTTAGATTTAACATGATGTTACCGCTTTTATTCTAGCGCATCGTTTCTGGTGCAATAAAGTATTCAATTGCAATGATTTTTAGGCGGCGGTCCGGTGAAATATAAACGCTGTCAAAATAAGTGCAGAAAACCTTTTCTTTTACACTTTTATCACTATATCCACAGTACAAATAGAGGTAATCTGAAATGAATGTGATCAAACCGTATATGCAAACAACGGAAACATTGCTCGATAAAATGCAGGAACATGAACAAATTGTTTTTTGTAATGATCCTGCAACAGGTTTGAAAGCCATTATCGCAATCCATAATACGACACTCGGGCCGGCATTGGGGGGCTGCCGCATGCAGCCGTACCGGACGCTGGATGAAGCGTTGGAAGATGTGTTGCAGTTATCGAAAGGGATGACCTATAAATGTGCAGCGGCGGATGTCGATTTTGGCGGAGGAAAAGCAGTGTTGATCGGCAACCCGTCAAAGGATAAAACCCCCGCCATGTTCAGAGCTTTTGGTCAGTTTGTTGACTCCTTATGATTGCCTGTGTCATCGTTTTAGCCCTATTAACGGCCATATCCATCTTTAAGTTTAAAAACGCCGGGGATAAAAGTGTCCAAATCAGCCAGGTCCAACCTGCCAGAAAACTTGATCCTTGAGCCAAACCAAAAAGCAGCGGGGCCTGCCGCTGCTTTTTGGTTGCTTAATCCGGTTGGGACGCAGTCTGTCCTTCTTCTGCGTACGTGTACGGGGTAATGCCCGCCATGCCAATCATCGGGTCGACCCGGTCCCAATTTTCTTCTGTTAAGGACAGGGCTGTCTCCGTCCCTGCCTCTTTTTGTGCCGTTTTTAATGCTTCAGCCAGTTTTTCACACAGTGTCGTCTTCCGCTTTTGGTCATCTTCCCTTTCCACACCCATCCGGAAAGCCGGTTCTTCGCCAAGCAGAATTAAAATTTTTTTGCTCCTTGTAATCGCCGTATACAGCAAGTTTCGGCGCAGCATCCGGTAATAGCTGCGGACAACCGGCAAAATTACGACCGGAAACTCGCTTCCTTGCGATTTATGGATCGAACAGCAATACGCAAGCGTAATCTGATTGAAATCTGGCTTCGTATACGTCACTTCAATCCCATCAAAAGAAACGATGAGCATATCTTGTTTTTCCGTATTTTCTTTTGCGGTAAAAAGCGAGACAATCTCGCCGATATCGCCGTTATACACCCCGTGTTCCGGCTGGTTGACAAGCTGCAGTACCTTATCGCCGATCCGGTAAACCGCGTCCCCGTGCTTCAGCTCTTTGCGGGCCCCGTTCTCATTCGGATTAAAAATATTTTGCAACAGGCTGTTCAGACGGTCAATGCCGGCCGGCCCCCTGTACATCGGCGCCAGCACCTGAATGTCTTTTGCCGTATAGCCTTTCCGTTTCGCGCTTTTCACCACTTTTTCCACCGCTTCCGCCACCTGCCCGGAAGAACAGCGGATAAACGAACGGTCTGCCTGCATTTGAAAAATATTTTCCGGAATACGGCCATTTTTAACATGGTGGGCCAGTTCAATAATCGAAGAACCATCTTTCTGCCTGTATATGTCTGTCAGCCTAACAACCGGAATGGCGTTCGATTTCAATAAATCTTTCAGCACCTGGCCTGGACCGACGGACGGCAGCTGGTCTTCATCCCCAACCATGATGACTTGGATTTCATCCGGCAGCGCCTTTAACAGCTGGTTCGCAAGCCATGTATCGACCATCGACATTTCATCAATGATGACAAGCTTGCCTTCTACTTGCCGTTCCTCTGAATCGTCCAGGTCCTCCATGCCGGTCATGCCGAGCAGGCGGTGGATCGTCATCGCCGGCAGACCAGTTGACTCCGCCATTCTTTTCGCGGCCCTCCCTGTCGGCGCCGCGAGAACAATCGGAAATACCTCATCTTTTTTATAGGTTTGCGGGTCAAGCGAGACGCCGTGCAATTCACCGTACAGTTCCACAATCCCTTTAATGACCGTTGTTTTCCCTGTGCCGGGCCCGCCCGTTAAAATCATCATCGGACTCATCAGCGCTTTTTGGATGGCTTCCTTTTGCGACGGGGCATACTCGACCCCGATCCGTTCCTCAAGACTGCCTAAAGCAAGCAGGAATTCAGATTCCGGGAACTGTTCCGCATACTCGGTTTGCGACATAATCCGCTCAATATTGGAAACGATTCCTTTTTCCGAAAAATAGAGGGACGGAAGATAGACTTTGTCTTCTTCCATGATGACTTTGCTCTCTTCCTGAAGTTTCACCAGCTCATTTTCAATCAAGTCCATCGGGATTTCAACATGCTGGTATTCTTCCAAAAGGGCTTTGACATCCTGTGCAAGTTCTTCTTTCAGGACGTACACATGACCGTGCTGCATGCTTTCCATTTCCAGCATGTAACAGCAGCCGGCCTGGATGCGGTGCGGATGCGTCCCGCTGATGCCGAGCTGCCGGCCGAGTTCATCGGCCCGCCCGAAACCGATGCCTTTAATATCATCAACGAGCTGGTATGGATTTTGCGCAATTTTTTCGAGCGCCTCATCCTCGTAAACCTGGTAAATGCGCATCGCAATCTGCGGCCCGAAACCGTATTGCGCAAGCCCGATCATAACACGTTCAAGCCCCTGATGTTCAACTAACGTATCACGGATCAGCTGCGCTTTTTCCGGTGCCAGTTTCGGTACTTCGTCAAGGGCGGCGGGATTTTCCAATATTTTGCTGATCGCATTTTCACCGAGCACGCCAACGATCCGCTCCGCCGTTTTTTTGCCGATGCCGTTAAATAAATCACTGGAAAGATACTCAATAACGCCCTGCTTTGTATTGGGGATGTCTTTTTGGAAGCGATTTGCCTGGAACTGGGGGCCGAATTTCGGGTGTTCCTGCATTTTTCCAAAAAAGGTGTACGTTTCCTGTTCATGGATGCGCGGAAAATAGCCGGTAATCACCGTTTCCTTATCTTCCAGCCCGGTATTGGTCTCTTCCACCCGCACACGGATGACGGAATACAAATTTTGCTCGTTATGGAAGATGGTCGCGAGATGCTTTCCTTTTATAAAATTTTCCTCGTCCTGGAATAAATCCATCGCATGCTGTTTTTCCAATTTCATCACCTTACAGCGTTTCAATGTCTTTCAGTTTTTCAACCATTTTCAAGCCGTATCCCGAAAGCAGATGGCCCGGCTGAATCTCCACCGCTTTTTTGAAGTAGCCGGCCGCTTTCTCCAGGTCGCCAAGGAACTGCATATAAATCGCGCCTGTATTGTATAAAGCATCCGTATGTTTTGGGTCCTGTTCCAGCACTTTTTGAAATTGTTTCAGCGCTTCGTCCGCGAAATTGGATTTGATAAGGGAGAGCGCGTACTGAAATCTCGCTTCCGTATCCCCTTCATCCAGTTCAACGCTCCTTTGCAAATACGGCATGGCAAAGCGCGGATTGCCGAGCATCATAAAACACATGCCGAGCATAAAATACGTATCTTTGTCCTTGAGCCCGAGCTGGATTGCTTTTTCAAAACAGCCGGCAGCCGCTTCATAATGCCCCTCTTCGTATTGGATTGTGCCAAGGCTGTAAAAGGGGGTGGGAAGTTCTTTCAATGCCAGCGCTTTCCGGTAAAAATTCTGCGCCTTTTCCCGCTCGCCTGCAGCAAGCAGCACATCGCCGAAATGGATATAGCCGACCGGATCGTCCGGATTGTCTTCGATCACTTCATTAAACCATTTCAGCGCTTCATCATATTTTTTTTTCTGCAAGGCTTTCATACCGCGTTCATGCTTGTTCATTTCGTACACTCCTGATTAATGATACGAGTATTATAACATAAAATGAATCGCTTCACTTTTTAAACGAACCCCGACATTTTGTGAGGGCATGCTTTTGCACTTCCCCCACCCGGTCCAGATCATCGTCTTCGCAGGCTGTGTGAAAGATGAGGTGATTTTTACAGCTGTATGCAAATGGAGCGGGTCTTTTCACGCTGTGTGAAGGAGTACTGCCCTTTCCTGTTTCATGAAAAAACCTGTACTGCGATCATGGCGAGCTTCCCCGTTTCCTTGTTTCCGGCGATCACGTTTCCCCTGGTCAACATTTCACTGTTTTGTCCATAAATAGAGCCATGCCCACAATTGTGTGCATGGCTCCTGTAAGATCAGCCGACGTACATGAGCTGTTCTTCGTTTTTATAAATTTTATCGATCGTGGCACCGCCAAGGCATTCTTCACCGTTGTAAAAAACAACAGCCTGGCCGGGGGTGACGGCACGAACCGGTTCGTCGTAAATGACTTTGACTTCATCATTACCAAGCAGCTGGACCGTTACTTTCTGATCCGGCTGGCGGTAGCGGAACTTCGCGGTGCACCGGAATACTTCAGGCGGCTTTTTGCCCGATACCCAGTTTGCTTTCACGCCGGTCATATAGTCGGAGTAGAGGGCCGGATGGTGGAATCCCTGTTCCACATAAAGAACATTTTCTTTCAGGTCTTTGCCGACAGCAAACCATGGCTCGCCGGAACCGCCGATCCCAAGGCCGTGGCGCTGGCCGATCGTATAGTACATCAAACCTTCGTGTTCGCCCATCACTTTACCGTCGAGCGTTTTCATCAGCCCTTTTTGCGCAGGCAGATAATGGCTTAAAAATTCTTTGAAATTGCGTTCGCCGATAAAGCAGATGCCGGTCGAGTCTTTTTTATTTGCCGTGGCAAGCCCGGCTTCTTTCGCAATTTCGCGGACGCGCGGTTTTTCCAGATCCCCGATCGGGAACATCACGCGCGAAAGCTGGTACTGCCCGAGCTGGTTGAGAAAATACGTCTGGTCTTTATTTCCATCCACGCCCCGCAGCATTTTATATTCGCCGTCCTGGTGAGTCACGCGTGCGTAATGGCCAGTCGCAAGATAATCGGCGCCGAGGTTTAAAGCATGTTCAAGAAAAGCCTTGAACTTGATTTCCTTGTTGCACATTACATCCGGGTTCGGCGTCCTTCCCGCGCGGTACTCATCCAGAAAATAGGTGAACACTTTATCCCAATACTGTTTTTCAAAATTAACGGCATAGTACGGAATGCCGATCTGGTTGCAGACGCGGATGACATCATTGTAGTCTTCCGTTGCCGTACAGACGCCGTTTTCATCGGTATCATCCCAGTTTTTCATAAAAATGCCGATCACATCATAGCCCTGCTGTTTAAGCAAATAGGCGGCAACAGAAGAATCAACGCCGCCCGACATGCCAACAACCACTCTTGTATCTTTTGGTGCTTTTTGCATAATGCCTCCTCTTTTCTATTGTTGCTGGAACTTGCGGACGATTTCTGCCGTTTTACGGGCGGCTGCTTCCACTTGCTCCATCGTATTGGCAATCCCGAAACTGAAACGGATGGAGGTACGGAGCCGTTCCGAATCGCGCCCGAACATGGCAACAAGGACATGGGAAGGCTCAATCGACCCGGCTGTGCAGGCAGAACCGCTCGAGGCCGCAATCCCGGCAAGATCCAGATTGACAAGCATCGATTCCACATCCGTTTTCGGAAAACTTAAGTTGAGCACATGCGGAAGGGCCGCCTCCGCGTTGCCGTTCAGCTGAAATTCCACCTTTTCCTGCTTTAAAATTTCCATAAATCTTTGTTTAAAAGCGCTGTATTGCTTTGGTTTATCCACAAGCGCCTGCTGCGCCCATTTGACGGCCTCGGCAAAACCGGCAATGGACGCCGTATTTTCCGTCCCGGGGCGGCGTTTTAATTCCTGGGCGCCGCCGAAGTTGCGGTTTTTCAATTTTGTTCCGTTCCGAACGTATAAAAATCCGATCCCTTTTGGCCCGCCGATTTTATGGGCCGAAACGGAAAGCATGTCCACGTTCAGGGCATTTACGTCGATCTTCTCATTTCCGTAAGCCTGGACGGCGTCCGTATGAAAAACGGCCGGATGGTTTTTCAGCAGCTCACCGATTTCGGCGATTGGCTGGATCGTTCCGACTTCATTATTTCCATACATCACGCTGACAAGAATGGTATCATCTCGGAGCGCTTTTTGCACGTCTTCCGCCTTAATCCGCCCTGTTTCATCCGGCTGCAAATACGTGACGTCATACCCTTTTGTTTCCAGGTATTCCAGCGGATGCAAAACGGCATGATGTTCGATTGCCGTGGAAATAATATGTTTTCCCTTTTCAGCGGCTGCTTCTGCCGTACCGAGAATCGCGTAATTATCCGCTTCGGTTCCGCCGCTTGTAAAAATGATTTCATTAAACTGTGCGCCGATGCTGTCTGCAATCACCTGGCGCGCTTCGTCCAAAATGCGGCGCGCTTCCCTGCCGAATGCATGAATGCTCGACGGATTCCCGAAATGGCCGGTAAGCACTTGCATCATTTTTTCTGCAACTTGCGGAAGAACAGGGGAAGTGGCCGCATGGTCCAAATAAATTTTTTCCACTTTTCGCACCTCTTAATTAGATATAATACATGTAGGCATCCGGTTCTGTATCTTCCCGGTATTTGGCCAGATCTTCAATGGTTGTGCTGTCAAGAACGTCCTTGACCGCGTCCCGGATCCGGATCCAGAGCTGGCGTTTCACCGGTTCTTCGTCTTCAATGCCCTCTACCGGTGTAATCGGTCCCTCCAGCACACGGATCACATCACCGGCTGTGATTTGCGAAGGTTTTCGCGTTAAAACATAGCCGCCGTAAGCGCCGCGGATGCTTTTGACAAACCCGGCATTACGGAGCGGAGAAATCAGCTGCTCCAGATAATGTTCAGACAAATTCTGGCTCTGGGCAATGGATTTCAGGGAAGTCGGCCCCATGCCGTACCGCTTTGCCAGTTCAATCATAATGGTCAGCCCATAGCGGCCCTTCGTTGAGATTTTCATTTCATTCCACCTCTTTCCGATTATTCCCGAAAAAAAATTGTTAAGCCAAAAACGGCAGATGAGCGCGTAAAAAAATAAGCCCATTCATATAAATGAACGAACAGACTGGTCCCAAACTTAACATATTATAGCATATTTATCGGCATAATGCGAAACAAGAGCGGCGTGTGAATGCTGCTTTAACTTGAAAAACATCATTGAAAACAGGAAAAAGCCCCCTTTAATTCATTAGAGGCTATAGAGGGTGTTTTGCTATGTTCAATTAAGGCGAATTTTTGCGTTTTTTTCACAAGTTCCATAATAAAATCATCTTTTAATCTTTGGTTTTGTCATATTTGGAAATACTTCGTTTTCTATCTGACTTGACTTGGTGTTTCAATGCATTTTTATGCGCTTTCATGGCGGAAGAATGATTAACAGAAGAGGATTCGATTGTGTCACTTGTGTCCGTATCGTCGTTTCCTGAAACCTCTGTATTTGAGTTGGGACCAGAAACAAGTAAAGAACCATCATCTTGTGCGTATGCTAAAAATACATAAGATTGGCCAACTTCAGGAAGCACATCATCATCAAATGTTACGATTGAACTCCCGTCTTCCGAAATGCCGCCAGCTTTTTGAACGGGAATAGGTTTGTCAGTCTCTAGTTCACCTTTTATATTTTCCAATACTGTTATTTTGTAATTGGTATAGGGTGTGGAAATTTCCTTCGTACCCTCTTCTGTTTCAATTTGTGTTGTATTTTTATATGCCGTACCTGTTTTCTCCTCAACGCATGCTAAAAATCGGCGTCCCCGACAGTTTCTTCAGGATGATCCCTATTAATTGAAAAAGCACCGTCCATCTGCACTTTTTTAGGATGTTTGCTCGTTTTATTGGTTGCAGCATGATGAGAGCACGCCCCCATCGCCATTGCAGCAATCAGTACCAGAACAACCACCAATGGAAGCAATGTTTTTTTCTGTGAAAAACTCATTCTAAATCCCTCCTTTGATTTTAGGTTCTTTTAGCCGACAAGGTTTGAATGCGTTTTCATTATCGTTTAATGTTATTCTGATGGTTTCGTATTTATACATCATGTCACTGCTCGTATGATGTTTCAAGCCTAAAGCATGTCCAAGTTCATGGGTCCCGACATTTTGCCTTTCTGATAAATACCATCAGGCGACAATCATTATGGATTAAGACAATTTGAAGGGGGCCTGGTTCTTTCAAAAATCAACTTCATCCGAAAAAACACCATCCGGTTTTCCCCGGATGGTGTTTTTTATTGTGCCGTATAACCCCCGTCCACATGGAGATCCGTGCCGGTAATAAACGATGCGTCATCGCTTACAAGGAACAAAACGGCTTTCGCCACTTCTTCCGGCTTGCCAAGTCTTTTCATCGGATTGTGGTCAATGGTTTCCTGAATTTGTTCTTTTGTGAAATATTTCAGTGCCGGCGATTCTGTTGTACCCGGAGAAACGCTGTTGACGCGGATGCCCTGTTTGGCATACGTAACAGCTTCCGCCCGCGTCAAATTCACAACCGCAGCTTTGGCGGCGGAATAGGCCGCACTGTTGGTAATCCCGACGTGGGCCATAAAAGAGCCCATGTTGACAATCGCGCCTTTTCCGTTTTTCAGCATGTACGGGATCGCATATTTATTGGAAAGCATGACACCGGTTAAGTTAATGTCCAATACTTTTTGCCAGTAGTCCTGGTCGAGTTCATGAACAGGCCCGTGCTTTTCCGGAATCCCGGCACACGCAACCAGAATGTCAAGCTTCCCGTAAGTATCCGTCGCCTTCTCCATTAAATGCCTGACACTGTAATAATCGGAAACATCACAATGAACAAAAAGCGCTTCCCCACCGGTTTCTTTGATTTTGTCGGCAATTTCCATCTTGGATTCCGCCACATCCCCGATGACGACTTTCGCACCTTCGTTCGCAAAAAGCCAGGCCGTCGCTTCCCCGATTCCGGAAGCGCCGCCTGTAATGACGGCAACTTTATTTTTCAGTCTCACCGCGTTCACCTTCCTATGTCAAATCATGCAAAAACCATGCACAGCCGGATCTCATTTTTTTCCATGCCGTTCATGGCGCCCATTTTCCTAGCCTACAATCATTATATCAAAAAAGCAACAATGTACAGCCGGGAAAACTGAAAAATACAAAAAGCCCCCATCAATGCTATTCCCTTTAAACCTATGCCCGAAAAACCTGATTGCTTCCCGCATGCCCGTGAAATCTGTTAAGATAAGGATACGAAAACAGGTTTGGAGCGATTAAAATGAAAGACGAACCGCTTGCCTACCGGATGCGGCCGCGCACGATTGATGAAGTGATCGGACAGGAGCATCTCGTCGGCAAAAATAAAATTATATACCGGATGGTCAAAGCGCGCCAGCTTTCTTCCATGATTTTGTACGGGCCGCCGGGCGTTGGGAAAACGTCGATTGCCAGCGCGATTGCGGGAAGCACCAAATATGCATTCCGTACGTTAAATGCCGTGACGAACAATAAAAAGGATATGGAGATTGTCGCCGCCGAAGCAAAAATGAGCGGAAAAGTCATTTTGCTTCTCGATGAAGTCCACCGGCTCGACAAAGCAAAACAGGATTTTTTGCTGCCTTATCTTGAGTCCGGCATGATCGTCCTGATCGGGGCCACAACGAGCAACCCGTACCATGCCATTAACCCGGCGATCCGGAGCCGCTGCCAGATTTTTGAGCTTTTCCCTTTATCGCTTGATGAGATCAAGACGGCGCTTACCCGTGCCCTTGATGATGCGGACAGGGGACTTGGCAAATACAAAGTGAAAATAGAGGAAGCGGCTTTCAACCATTTTGCGCAAGGATCGAACGGCGATGTGCGTAGCGCGTTAAATGCGCTGGAACTGGCCGTGATTTCAAGCGAACCTGATGATGACGGCGTGATCCACATTACGCTTTCTATTGCCGAAGAATGCCTGCAGAAAAAAAGCCTTGCCCATGATAAGGACGGCGACGCGCACTACGATGTGCTGAGCGCTTTTCAAAAATCGATCCGCGGTAGCGATGCCAATGCCGCCCTTCATTATTTGGGCCGGCTGATCGAAGCCGGGGACCTGCCGAGCATTGCGCGCAGACTCCTTGTGATTGCTTACGAAGACATCGGCCTTGCAAGCCCGCAGGCCGGCGCGCGCACCCTTGCCGCCATCGAAGCGGCAGAAAGGCTCGGGTTTCCGGAAGCGCGCATCCCGCTTGCAGCTGCGGTCATCGAATTATGCCTGTCGCCGAAATCAAATTCCGCGATCATGGCGATTGATGCCGCCCTTTCTGATATCCGTGCCGGAAAAAGCGGCGAAGTGCCCGCCCATCTGAAAGACGCCCATTATAAAAGCGCAAAACAGCTGGGACGGGGCATCGGTTACAAATACCCGCATGACTTTGAAAATGGCTGGGTCAAACAGCAATATCTTCCGGACACCCTCAAATATGCCCGTTATTATGACCCGAAAAAAACGGGCAAATTTGAACGGGCGCTTGCCCAAGTGTATGAAAAAATGGAGCAGAACCATAAGCCGTAAAAAAAGAAAGCATCCGTGATGCTTTCTTTTTTTCAATGTTCATCTTTTACCCTTTTTACCGGGATGTCTTTCAAAATGTCACGGACAACGAAACTCGCCATAAACAGCCCTGCGGTTGACGGAACAAACGCATTAGATGAAGGTGGCATTTGTGCTTTACGGATTTCGGCTTCATCATTTCCGACCACTTTGCGGACATCTTCGCGGATGACGATCGGGCTTTCGTCGGAAAACACGACCGGAATGCCTTTTTTGATGCCTTCTTTGCGCAGCTTCAGGCGCACAACGCGGGCAATCGGATCGGTGTGCGTTTCGGAAATGTCTGCGATGCGGAGGCGTGTCGGGTCCATTTTATTGGCCGCCCCCATGCTGGATATCATTTTGATCTTCCGTTTCAGGCATTCTTTCATTACATGCACTTTGTAAATAATCGTATCACTTGCATCCACCACATAGTCCGGCTTATAAGAGAAAAACTGTTCAGCCGTTTCTTCCGTATAGAACATTTTTAAAGAAATCACGTCACAATCCGGATTGATATCGGCAATCCGTTTTTTCATCAAATCGGCTTTCGCCTGCCCAACGGTGGAAAGCAGCGCCGGAATCTGGCGGTTAATATTTGTAATGTCAACATCATCTTTGTCAACAAGGATTAACCTTCCGATTGCCGACCGAGCCAAAGCTTCAACCGCAAACGAGCCCACGCCGCCGACACCGAGAATAGCAACGGTGCTGTTTTTCAGCTTTTGCAGCCCTTCCTGCCCGATTGCCAATTCATTCCGTGAAAACTGATGCAGCAATTTCCTCATCTCCAAACATACTCATTTCTTTCCTAGATTATCCAAAAACGGCCCGGAAAGCAAACCTTTATGTTCAGCTGCTTGCCGCCGGCTTTTCCGTTTTTTTATCCCTGTATACGCTCGAAAGCAATGTTCCGAAAAAAGAGGCCAGCACCTGCTGAAAAAGCATGCCGGAGATGACCGGCAGCACAACCTGGGCCGGGAAAAAGGTGACTGCGATGACAGATCCGGCACTGATATTGCGCATGCCGCCGCTGTATGTTAAGGTCACGATCATGCCGCGGTCAAGATGGAACAAAGCGCCGATCAGCCAGCTTAATAAATAGCCGCAAGCCGAAATGAACAGCACAGTCAGGATAATAAACAGCACATGGGCATCCATTCCCCTGAGGTACGGCGATACGACCCCGCCGTTGATCATGACGACAAGAAACATGCCGATTTTGGAAAACGGAGAAAGTACTGAAGAAGCCTTCCGCTGGGTTTCGAGCTGTGTAAACTGGCTGAACAGGATGCCGAGCAAAGACGGGATGACGATCATCGTAAAAAGATCTTGCATGAGCGGCCAAACCTCAATATGTACATTCTTACCGACAAACAAGAGCAAAGTAAGCGGCACAACAACCGGAGAAAGCAGGGTATCTATCAAAATGACCGTTAAAACAAGCGGGATATTCCCTTTTTGCATCATGACCCATACAAAGCTTGTCACACCTGTCGGAATGGCGGCCGAAAGCAAAAACCCGGTTGTCGTCAGCGGGTGCCCGGGAAAGAGCAAATGCCCCGTTCCGTACGCAAACAAGGGCATAAAAAGGTGTAGCACCCCTAAAGCAAGCAAAACCGGAAACGGATGGCGAACAACCGCCCCGAGCTGCTTAAAGGTTGAGCCGATGCTCCCTGTAAAAGTCATAAAAGCAAACAGCCACGGCACTAAAAATAAAAGGCCCGTCAACCGGTGCCCGAGCACCATCCCGATGATCAAGCTTCCCGGGATAAAAACCGGCATCATTTTGCCAAGGAAACGGTTTGCGCGATCAAAAAACGAAAAACACACAAAAATTCCTTCTTTTCCAAAAAATAAAAACCCTCTTTTTCTAAAGAGGGAAAGGAGTGGAATGAGCCCCGGACGTGCCGTTCTTGCAATCCTCTGTTTTGATCCCGCTCTCGAGCAGGTGGGTGCCCTGCACCAGGCTTTATGCGTCCCCGCAAAGGGCATGCACGCCGTCTGGTGACCCCGGGCCCCCGATAATGAAGTGTTCGGTCAAAACGATAGGAACATATACGAACACCCCAGGACTCATTCAACTTGTTTATATCATAGCATTTTTTTCACCCGTTTTCAAACGAAAAAAGGCTCGCAGGCGGCTGGAAAAATTTTACGCCGCCTTTTTCCGGGTTTTGATCTCATTTTTTTGCTTTTAATTTCAATTGCAGCTCATCCAGCTGCGCCTCGCTGACCGCGCCCGGTGCATTCGTCAGCAGGCAGCTGGCGCTGGCTGTCTTCGGAAATGCAATCGTGTCGCGCAAGTTGCTGCGGCCGGCAAGGAGCATGACAATCCGGTCAAGGCCGAGTGCGATGCCCCCGTGCGGCGGCGTGCCATAATCAAACGCATCAAGCAAAAAGCCGAACTGGGACTGTGCCTGCTCTTTTGAAAAGCCGAGCGCCTTAAACATTTTTTCCTGGACATCCCGTTTATAAATCCGGAGCGATCCGCCGCCGAGTTCATACCCGTTCAATACAATATCATAGGCCTGCGCCTTTACGCTTGCCGGGTCGGTTTCCAGCTTCTCAATATCTTCTTCAAACGGCATCGTGAACGGATGATGTGCCGCCGTATAACGCCCTGCATCTTCGTCATATTCCAAAAGCGGCCAGTCCGTCACCCACAGGAAGTTGAATTTCGACTCGTCAATCAGGCCGAGTTCTTTGCCGAGCTTGTTTCTTAGCGCCCCGAGCGCATCGGCGACGACTGATTTTTTATCCGCCACAAACAACAGCAAATCGCCCGTTTCTGCATTTGTAGCAGCCGCTAATTGCGATTGTTCCGCTTCTGTAAAAAATTTTGCGATCGGGCCCTTTAACCCTTCGTTTTCCGCTTTCAGCCAGGCAAGGCCTTTCGCGCCGTAACGTGCGGCAAATTCGCCGAGCGCGTCGATGTCTTTTCTCGAATATTTGCTTGCCGCGCCCTTTGCATTGATCGCTTTTACTTGCCCGCCCGAGGTAACGGCAGATGCGAACACTTTAAAACCGGCGTTTTGGACGATTTCGGAGACGTCCACCAGTTCCATGCCAAAGCGGGTGTCCGGTTTATCCGATCCGTACCGGTTCACGGCTTCCTCGTAGGTCAGCCTCGGCAGCGGCGTTTCGATATCGATGTTTTTCACTTCTTTCATCAGCCGTTTGATCATTTTTTCTGTCATGGTCAAAATGTCTTCCTGGCTCATGAAACTCGTTTCAATATCAATTTGCGTAAATTCCGGCTGCCTGTCTGCACGCAAGTCTTCATCACGGAAACAGCGAGCAATCTGGTAATAGCGGTCAAAACCGGAGATCATCAAAAGCTGCTTAAACAATTGCGGCGACTGCGGCAAGGCGTAAAATTCGCCAGGATGCACCCGGCTCGGCACGAGATAATCGCGGGCGCCTTCCGGGGTGCTTTTTGTCAAAACCGGGGTTTCAACATCGATAAACCCTTCTTCATCGAGAAAGCCTCTAATTGATTTTGTAATCGCATGGCGCATTTTCATCGTTTCAAACATGACCGGGCGCCGCAAGTCGAGGTAACGGTATTTCAGGCGCACATCTTCCGCCACGCCCGTCTCGTTTTCAATCATAAACGGCGGGGTTTTTGCATTGTTGATGATCGCAAGGCGGTCGGCCTGAATTTCAATTTTGCCCGTTTTTAAGTTCGGATTTACCGTATTTTCGGAACGGGCGATGACTTTCCCCTCTACTTCGAGCACATACTCGTTCCGGACTTTTTCCGCAAGTTTAAAAGCTTCTTCAGAGACCGCCGTATTAAATACAATTTGGACGATACCGGCACGGTCGCGCAAATCGATGAAAATGAGGCCGCCCAAGTCGCGCCTTCTCTGCACCCATCCTTTCAGCACCACTTTTTCGCCAATCTGTTGTTCCGTCACATCACCGCAATAGTAAGAACGTCCTTCCATCATGCTTCCCCCCTGTTTGCCATATCTTTAAAAGCTGTAATAAACCCTTCAAGCGGCAGTTCTTTTTGTTCGCCTGTCGCCATATTTCTGACGCTTGCTTTCCCGGCCCGCAGCTCCTCTTCGCCGATGACCGCAACAAATGCGGCTTTCACCCGGTCCGCCGCTTTAAACTGTGCCTTCACTTTGCGTCCCAAATAATCCTGGTCAGCTGAGAATCCGGCACTTCTTAATGCCTGGAGCAATTTAAAAGCAGCCGGTTTCGTCTCCTCGCCGATCGCGACCACATAGCAGTCCGTCCTGTGGCCAACAGGAAGTTCGATGCCTTCCGCGTCCAGTGCCGCAAGCAGCCGTTCAATGCTTAAGGCAAACCCGATCCCCGGCGTTTCCGGCCCGCCCATTTCCTCAACAAGGCCGTTGTAACGCCCGCCGCCGCAAAGGGTGGTGATCGCGCCGAATCCCTCCGCATTGCTCATAATTTCAAAACAAGTATGCACATAGTAATCAAGGCCGCGCACAAGCCCGGGGTCGATTTCATAAGGGATGCCGAGCGTGCCAAGAAACTGCAAAACTTTATCAAAATAAGCTTTTGATGCATCATTTAAATAATCCAAAATGGATGGCGCTGTTTTCATGAGCGGATGGTCATGATCTTTTTTGCAGTCAAGAATACGCAGCGGATTTTGTTCAAGGCGTTTTTGGCAGTCCGCGCAAAACTCCCCGATATGCGGTTTGAAATGATCAATAAGCGCTTCCCGGTGCCTGAGCCGGCTTTCTTTATCGCCGAGGCTGTTGATCACAAGTTTGACATTTTTTAAACCAAGCTGTTTGTAAATATCCATTGCGAGCGCAATGACTTCGGCATCGATGGCCGGGTCTTCGCTTCCGAGCGCTTCAACGCCGAACTGGACAAACTGACGGAAGCGCCCTGCTTGCGGCCGTTCATAACGGAACATCGGGCCGTTATAATACAGTTTGACCGGCTGAACCGCGTTTCCGAACATTTTATGCCCGATAAAGGAACGGACGACCGGCGCTGTTCCCTCCGGCCGCAGTGTCAGGCTGCGCCCGCCCCTGTCATCGAATGTGTACATCTCTTTTTGGACAATATCCGTCGTGTCCCCGACCCCTTTTTGGAAAAGCTCGGTATATTCGAAAATCGGTGTCCGGATTTCCCGGTACTGATAGTTTTCACATATTTTTTTTGCGGTGTTCTCAATATAATTCCATTTTTCCACCTCGCCGGGCAGGATGTCCTGCGTGCCGCGCGGAATTTGAACGGTCATGGCGTACTCCTCCTTCTATTGCTGAAAAATGATGGGTTTTCATTTTCATCCTGCATGCCTAAAAATGTTGATATGAAGACGAGTATCCTCCTTCTCAATCAATGTTTATGTAAAATAAAAAACCCCCGGTCCCTTGTCTTATAAACAAGGGACGAGAGTTGAATTCCCGTGGTGCCACCCTAATTGAAGCGTCTGCTTCCACTTTTACAGTTAACGCCTGTAACGCCCGTCCCTACTGGATTTCCGTTCAGGACAGAACCTACAAAGTGTTCGTTCATTAAGCCGTTGTGCAGAAATGTTTTCAGCCCGGGACATTTCCTCTCTTTTCACACGGATCTTAATTACTCTTCTTTGTCATCGGTTTTGCCAATTTTACCATCTATTTTTATTATGTTACGCGTGGCACCGGCTGTTGTCAAGGCTGCCGGCAAAGTTTTTCCCCGATCTGCGTTCAGCGCCTGAAAAAGTTCGTTTTCCGCGGATCGGGTCTTTCATTATGAGCGCCCCAGTTTCTTTTTCAAAAGTTTCAGGTCCCCTTTTGAAAGACCAGTTTCAATCGCTGATTCAGCGTTGAACGCTTCCTGTCCGGCACTTCCCGGATCCTGGAAATTAACGCCGTAAATTTGATTAAATGCATTACCGGCTGTCCTATTTTTATCCGCTGCTCTCAATGCCGTTCACTCCTTCTCGTTCCATCCTTTCTATTTTTCCCTTTTTTATTTTTTCTTACCCGCAAAAAGGAGTTTTTTTACGGAGCGCGAATAACAAATAGTGGACAATTTTCCGGACAGGGATGAGGGGTGGAGATGTGAAAAAACTTTTTTTCCGGCTGTTTTTCCTGGTGCTCTTTTTTCTGATTGCACCCGGCGTGATCCATGCGGGGGCGGAAGAGGCCGGGACGGTAACGGTGACGCATGCGGCTGTCTACATCCGCAGCGGGCCCGGGGTGTCCTACCCGATCGCAGGCAAAGCAGCCAAAAACGACACGTACACGGTTCTTCAAAAAGACGGGGATTGGTTTCAAATCCGCCTCCCGCAAGGAAATACAGGCTGGATTGCGGGCTGGCTTGTGGAAACAGGCACCCCTTCCGCAAAACAATCAAAACAAGGAAAAATCACCGCTGACCGCCTGCGCATTAGAAAAGCGCCGGACCAGTCTGCCGCAATCGTTGGCACGCTTGAAAAAAATGCCGTAGTCACGGTTACCAGGGCAGAAGGCGGCTGGGTTTATATTGAAAGCGGCAATGTTTCAGGCTGGGCAGACAGCCAGTATGTACAGACGGAAAAAAACAAAAACGCCGGGAAAACGGCGGAAAACAACGTAAGCGCCGCAATTGTTGCCGCCACAAGCCTGAATATCCGCCGGTCTCCTTCGCTTCAAAGCGGAACGGTAGCGACAGTAACGTACGGGACGAGACTTGAAATTACCGGAACCGACCACGGCTGGTATGAAGTGGAACTGGAAGACGGCACGCACGGATGGGTCGCAGGCTTCTATGTGACGCGCGAAAGCCAGGCAAAGCGCAGCAGTGAAGCAGAAGTGACCCTCCATTCCGGCACAAACCTTTACAAAAGGCCCCAATCCGGCTCGGACACGGTGGGAACCGCCAAGGCCGGAGACCGGTTTCCCATCGTTTCAGAAATGGACGGCTGGTATAAAATCAGGCTGGAAAGCGGCACTTCAGCCTATATTTCGGCAAAAGCCGCCCAAAAAAGTGATACGGCTGTAAAAAAAGGAATCAAGGGAAAGACGATTGTGCTTGACCCCGGTCACGGCGGAACGGATAACGGCACAACCGGCGCTTACGGCACGCTCGAAAAACTGGTGACGTTAAAAACGGCGAATGCCCTGTACGAAAAGCTGAAAAAAGCGGGCGCCCGGGTCATTTTAACCCGGAACAGCGATACGTACGTATCTTTGTCGGAAAGAACCGCCATCAGCAATACAAATCATGCCGATGCTTTTGTCAGCATTCATTTTGACAGCGCTGAAGATTCCCATACGCGCGGGCATACGACGTATTATTATCATGCGCAGGACTATGATTTCGCAAGGCTTGTCAATAACCAGATCACAAGCCGGCTCGGCACCGTTGACAGGGGCGTAAAATTCGGGGATTTCCATGTTATCCGTGAAAATACACAGCCAGCCATTTTGCTTGAACTCGGTTATTTGAGCAGTCCGGCTGAAGAAAAGCATATCGTGGAGAAGTCTTTTCAAACGAAGGCAGTGGCCGGCATTTATAACGGGTTAAAAGCTTATTTTCAGTAAGAAAATGCCGGGGCATCCCCGGCATTTTTTTATTTCTTAATATTTGGCTGCGGCATTGCGCGTTTGATAAAGAACGACAAAATTAACGCAAACGCTGCGATCCCGGTCGCGACGAAAAAGGCATCGTTTATGCCGCTGATCGTCGCATTCACAACCGATTTTTGATACACAATAGAGGAGCCGAGCACCTGCCCGTACTGGGAAGGCAGCCCGGAAGCATGGGCCAGGCCCTGCCCGATGGCCGCGATTTTAGCAGACACATACGGGTTGATATTTGCAAAGGCATTGACGTAGTTTGCCGTATGGAAATCGGCACGGGTGGACATGACGGTTACGAGGAATGCCGTTCCGAGACTTCCGGCAACCGTACGGGCGGTGTTGGCCGCGGCCGTCCCGTGGCTGGTCATATGAATCGGCAGCTGGTTCATCCCTTCGGTCATGATCGTCATCATAATGAAAGACATCCCGAAGCTGCGCAAAACATACAAGAATAACAAGTGGCCGTAGGAGGTCGTCATCGACAGCTTCGTAAATTCGTAAGTTGTCCAGACGGTGATAATCAAGCCGAAGACAGCGAGCGGTCTTGCCCCCAACTTGTCAAACAGCCAGCCGGATATCGGCGACATAATCCCCATGACGATCGCCCCCGGCAGCATCAGCAAACCGGAATCAAGCGCAGTAAACCCGCGGATGTTTTGCAAATAAATCGGCAGCAAAATCATCCCGGCAAACATCGCCATATTCACTACCATGCTGACAATCGTCGTTAAAGCAAAGATATCATATTTGAATACACGCAAATCAAGCATCGGTTTTTCCGTCGTTAATTCCCGCCATACGAACAAAACAAGCGAGATAACGGCAATGATCAGGGAAATGACAACCTGTTTGCTGCTCCAGCCGTCATTCCCGGCTTCACTGAATCCGTACAGCAAAAAGCCGAAACCGAGCGTGGAGAAGATAATACCCGGAATATCGATTTTCGGGTTTGTCGTTTTCATGACATCTTTCATCCATGCCAAAGTGACAAAAATATCAATCACGCCGAACGGAATGACAATCCAGAACAGAATATGCCAGTCGTAATGGCCGACCAGCCACCCTGACAATGTCGGGCCGATCGCAGGGGCGAAAATCATGGCAACCCCCATCATCCCCATCGCGCTGCCGCGTTTTTCAGGCGGGAAGATGGTTAAGAACACCGTCATCATCAACGGCATGATGATCCCGGCACCGGAAGCCTGGACAATGCGCCCGAGCATCAGAATCGAGAAGTTTGTCGAAATGGCGCACAAAACCGATCCGGCCGTAAAGAGGGAAACGGCTGTAATCAGCATTTTCCGCGTGCCCCATTTACTGATCATAAATGCCGTAACCGGAACAAGAATCCCGTTTACAAGCATATATCCGGTTGACAGCCATTGCACCGTATTCGCCGTCACATTCAAGTCGTTCATAATATGCGGAATGGCGACATTCAAAAGCGTTTGGTTCAAAATCGCCACAAATGCCCCAAGCATCATCGCAAAAACAATTTTCCCTCTGCCGTGTTCTTCCTCCACTTCCGGGGGAACAGCAGCTCGCCCGGGTGCTTCTGCCGGACGTTTTTCGTCGTCCGTACGAGCGCGGCGCGTTTCCATTTTTTCAGGCTCTGCCGCCAATCCTTCATCTGTTTTTGCCGGCACCTGCGTTTCCGCTTTTTCAGGCGGCGCAGGCATTGTTTCCATTTCCGGCGCCCGCTTGTCAAGAAGCGGGCTTTCCATCTTTTTCTTCCTTCCCCTGTTCCTTAATATGAGATTCAGGATAAGAAGGACAATGACCGATAAAAGAACATAACCTGCGATAAATTTTCCCATCGGATTCACCTACTTATGAATGCGCACAGTCACGTTCATGCCCGGAACCAGGTCCAGCCCGCCATAGCTGTCAAGTTTGACTTTAACAGGAATGACCTGTGTTTCTTTCGTATAATTGCCTGAGCTTCTGTCTGTCGGCATAAGAGAGAACGTGCTGGCAGCCGCTTTTCCGATTGAATCGACGGTTCCTGTCAGTTTGGTGTTCGGATAGGCATCCACGTACACGTCAACGTCCTGGCCGGTTTTCACGTCATTAAGATCTGTTTCTTTTACTTCAGCAGTGACATACAAGTCGTCCAAATCATAGCTTTGTGCAAGTGTTGTACCGGCTGCCACATACGTATTCGCAACCGCGGAATTTTTCACGATCGTGCCGTCTGCCGGCGCTTTAATATCCATTTTCACCGTATTGGCGCCGTTTTGTACTTCAACGGTACCGACTTTATCCCCTTTGGTAAATGCCTTGCCTTCCTTACCGTCCCATGAAACGAGTTTGCCGGTTGCAGGAGAAGCGATGGTGACCAACTGGCCATCAATATAGGCGTTATCGGTTGTGACATAGCTGACCGAGCGGTTGTAAAAATAATATCCGGTAAAACCGCCGCCAACGAGAATAACAAGAATAATAATATTGATCAAAATCATCCGTCTTGCGCTCATAAAAAGTTTACTCCTCCTCAGATGTTAAAATTTCCAGCATTTCGTTGTGGAGCCTTAACAGATTTTCCAACTCCGCTCCGTAACGTTCTGTGATCAGGTACATTTTTTGTTTCAGTATTGTATTGCCGCCCATAAACGCTTTGAGCCTGCTTTTCCCCTTTTCGGTCAGACAGAGGACAACGGCTCTCCGGTCATCCTTGGATGATACCCTGTTGACAAATTCCTGCTGGACAAGCCGGTCAACAATGCCGCTGACTGTGCTGTTCGTTAAATAGAGGCTTTCCGCCAGCTCATTTAATCGCATATTGGGATGAAGCGCGATGGCTTTTAGCGCAAACATTTGCATCGCGGTCAAGCCATGCTGTTCCGCCTCTTTTTCGGCCAAACGTAAAATGGCTTTATTCAGCCTGAAAAGCGATTGTAACAATTCATATGAACCGTTCTCCATGTATCCCCCTTCCTTTAACCCTTAAATGATTCTTTACGAAATAATTCGCATCCGAATGATTAACGCTATCTATCTTTGCATATCCAAAGTACAATTGTCAACTATATTACACTAAAACTTTTTTGGAAACGTTTTTGCTTTTCAAAAAGAAAAAACCCCGAATGATCAGGGTTTTGGCTGTTTATTTGCTTTCCAAAAGGAGACTGTTTGTCGTAAATCCAACGCCATGATGCTCAATTCGGCTGTTTATTGACTTTCCAAAATGAGCGTAACCGGCCCGTCATTTGTCAGCCGGACATCCATCATCTCCCCGAATCTGCCGGTTTCGACATGGACACCCTTTTCTTCCAGCTTCTGATTAAACAGATGGTAAAGCTGTTCTGCCTGTCCGGGCTTTGCCGCCGCCATAAAATTCGGGCGCCGCCCTTTCCGGCAATCGCCGTACAAAGTAAACTGGGAAACCGACAAGATTTCCCCTCCGGTATCCAAAAGCGACAAGTTCATTTTTCCCTGTTCATCTTCAAACACGCGGAGATGGACGATTTTTTCGGCGAGATAGACTGCATCTTTTTCGGTATCTTCGTGCGTTACGCCTACGAGGAGGACAAAGCCTTTTGTAATGCTTCCTGCCACTTCCCCGCCAACAGTGACGCACGCTTCCTTACTGCGCTGCAAAACAACCCGCATTTTTCTGACTCCTTTAACTCATGATCCTTCTGACTGAATAAATATCCGGAATATGTTTAATTCTTTCCACGACCCGGTGCAAATGGCTAATGTTCTGAATGGAAATCGACATGATAATCGTGGCCATTTTGTTGCGGTCACTGCGCCCGCTGACGGCCGAAATATTCGTTTTCGTTTCATTGACCACCTGCAGGACTTCATTGAGCAGGCCGCGGCGGTCGTACCCGGTAATTTCAATGTCGACATTATACTCTTTCCGGTCGGCCGCATCCGTCTCCCATTCGACCGGGATAAGCCGGTTTTGCGCCTCTTCGTTCTGCACGTTTGGACAGTCAGCGCGGTGGACGGAAACGCCTCTGCCTTTTGTGATAAAACCGACAATTTCATCACCCGGCACTGGATTGCAACATTTCGAAAGGCGGATCAGCAAATTGTCGACGCCCTTCACGGTTACGCCTGCATCCTTTTTCCGGTGCTTTGCGGCCGGTTTCTGCTCGGAGACAATCTCCTTAATCGCTTCTTCGGAGTCCCGCTGCTTCCGCCATTTTTCTGTCAGCCGGTTGGCGATTTGGCTTGCGGTAATCCCGTTGTACCCGACAGCAGCGTACATGTCGTCTTCATTGGCAAAATTAAATTTTTCGGCAACTCGTTTGATATTGTCGGCTGCCATCACTTCTTTGACATCGAATTCCATCGCCCGGATTTCTTTTTCCACCATCTCGCGGCCTTTTTCAATATTTTCTTCTTTCCGCTGGCGTTTGAAAAACTGGCGGATTTTGTTTTTCGCCTGTGATGTCTGGGCAAGGTTCACCCAGTCGAGGCTCGGCCCGTATGAGTGTTTTGAAGTGAGAATTTCGACAATATCGCCAGTTTTTAACTGGTAATCGAGCGTCACCATCTTGCCGTTGACTTTCGCGCCGATTGTCTTGTTGCCGATTTCCGAGTGGATCCGGTAGGCAAAATCAATCGGGACGGACCCGGACGGCAGTTCAATGACGTCCCCCTTTGGCGTAAAGACAAACACCATATCGGAAAACAGGTCGATTTTCAGTGATTCCATGAATTCTTCCGCATTATTGGTGTCATTTTGAAATTCGAGAATTTCGCGGAACCATGACAATTTTTTCTCAAAAGACGTTTTCTCATTAACCGTTTTGCCTTCTTTATATGCCCAGTGTGCGGCAACCCCGTATTCGGCAATGCGGTGCATTTCAAACGTCCGGATCTGCACTTCAAGCGGTTCGCCTTTTGGCCCGATCACCGTCGTATGGAGCGACTGGTACATGTTCGGCTTTGGCATCGCAATATAGTCTTTAAACCGGCCCGGCATCGGTTTCCAGCATGTATGGATGACACCGAGCACGGCATAGCAGTCTTTGATGCTTTTGACAATAATCCTTACGGCAAGCAAGTCGTAAATTTCGTTAAATTGCTTATGCTGCTGGACCATTTTCCGGTAAATCGAGTAAATATGCTTCGGTCTGCCGGAAATTTCTGATTTGATATGGATATCCGCAAGCCGTTCCTTCACTTCTTCAATGACATTTTGCAGGTACTGTTCACGCTCGGCGCGCTTCCGCTTCATCAAATTCACAATCCGGTAATATTGCTGGGGATTTAAATAACGGAGCGAGGTGTCCTCAAGCTCCCATTTGATGGCGGAAATGCCGAGGCGGTGGGCGAGCGGCGCAAAAATTTCGAGCGTTTCATTCGCGATCCGCCGCTGCTTTTCGGGGGGAAGATGTTTCAATGTACGCATATTGTGCAGCCGGTCCGCGAGTTTGATCAAAATGACGCGGATATCCTGCGCCATCGCGACAAACATTTTCCGGTGGTTTTCCGCCTGCTGCTCTTCATGCGATTTATACTTAATTTTCCCGAGTTTCGTCACCCCGTCAACAAGCATCGCCACTTCATCGTTAAATTCTTCACGAAGCTCGTCAAGTGTCACATCTGTATCTTCCACAACGTCATGCAGAAAACCTGCTGCAACCGTTGAAGGATCCATCTCCAAATCCGCCAGTATCCCGGCAACCTGAATCGGGTGAATGATATACGGCTCCCCCGATTTGCGCTTCTGGCCTTCATGCGCTTTACTGGCGAACGCACAGGCATGCCGCACCATTTCAACATGTTCGTCGTTTAAATATTGTTTTGTCCTCTCAATGACGTCCTCGGCGGTCATTATTCGGTCATTCGCCATAAAAAAATCACCTTTAAACTGGAATATATGAATTGATGATTGCAATATCATATTGACTCAACTTTCGCACCTAGAAAATCATAATAAATTCAGTGCTGGCTAATGTCTATTACGTCTCAGATACAGCACTTG